>CAXTRU010000306.1:0-4469 GCA_964246665.1 uncultured Acidobacteriaceae bacterium | reverse complement strand
GCGGGAGATGGCGTGGAGGATGCCGTTGAGGCTGGAGTTTTCGGCATGGACCTCTAATTGGCCGTTGGTGCAGGTCACCTCCGCGCGGTGGGCGGCCGCCCCGGGCCGATCGGCGGAGGTGGCGACGGCGGCGATGGGAGCCGTCGTGTTGGTGGGGATCGCTGTGGGTGCGAGCGGTGGGAGCTGTGATCCTGTTTGCGCGAGGGCGCGATCCGTGGGGCTACCGGCGGCCAACAGAACGAGTAAGGCCGAGAAGAGGAGGGATCGGTTGCGCATATGTGTATGGGACGTGTGTTCCGGGTGCGGGGTAGCTTTTGTGGGTGCCCCGTTTGTGGCATGGGCGTGGCGGTGTACTGGACGGCGGTGTTTCGCCTCCGTATGCTGAGCAGCATGCGATCTGTGCGGAGCTCCCGGCGAATGAGGCGAACGCCGGCGGTGCTGTGCAGCCTGGCGGCGTGTGCGGGCGCCGGTCTGCCGAGGATTCTGTCGTGGGAGAGCTGCACGACGCAGGCCCGGATGACGGCGCAGCAGCGCGGTGAGCTTGGGACTGCCGCCATGACGCTCGCGTCGGCGGTGCTGGCCGGCGATGCGGCACGAGTGCGGTCGAGCACGGTGGCGCAGTTTGCCGGCGACTTCAACACGACGGCGTACCTGGTGCGGACGACGGCTTCGCGAACGGCCGGGGACCAGCTGGCAGTGACGCAGGCCTACTTGCTGGATGCGAGCACACGGCCGGCGGGCGACGGCTCGCAGGTAGAGTTTGCGTGTGCCCTGGCCGGGTCGCCTTCGGAGACGGACTTTGCCATCCCGGGGCTGCCCACGGGGCGGTTCGCGTTTGTGATGGTGGAAGCTCGCGGGGCCAATCCATGGTTGCTGGCATTTCTGCTCCAGCAGGAAGGCGGCGCGTGGAAGATGGCGGGGTTTTATCCGCATGAGCGCACCGCGGCCGGCCACGATGGGCTTTGGTACTGGACGCCCGCGCGGGCGGATGCCAAAGCGAACAAGCCGTGGCTTGCCTGGGTGCTGTACGGCGAGGCCGACCAGTTGCTGCGGCCGGCCGGGTTTGTGACCAGCGCCAACCTGGACAAGCTGCGCAATGAGGAACGGACCTCCGCACCGGAGCCGCTGAGCAATGGGCTGAGCGCGGGAACGCCGTTGTCGGTGGTGGGGCCGAATGGGGCGTCCTACCGGGTGACCAGCCTGGGGGCGCAGACGGCCGAGGGCGGCAAGGTTCTGAACTTGGTGATGCATATTGAGGCGCAGGCCGGGTTGGTCGGGGACGCGGCGACTTCGCGCAATGTGGCCGCGGCAACCGCGTTGTTGTCGGCCCACCCTGAACTGCGGCAGGGTTTCGACAATATCTATGTGCTGGCAGATGCCCCGGGGACGAGCCCGGTGGTGGTGCAAAAGCCGATGAGCGAGATCGCGGCGGTGACGCGTTGAGTGCCGAGCATCAGATACGGTGCGGGGATGTGGCGTGGAATGATTGGGCGCGGACCGGACAGGGTGCGGAGACACGATGGCGACAGAGGTGAAAACACTCGCACAGGCGATCCGCGAACGGCGGTCGACGCCCAGCTTTACGGGGGAGGCGATCCCGCCCAGCGATCTGCGCCAGATCCTGGACGCGGGTCTGCAGGCCCCGAGCGGCTACAACCTGCAGCCGTGGCGCTTTATCGTGGTGCAGCACCCGGAGCAGCGCCGCCGCCTGCGCCAGGCCAGCTACAACCAGGCCAAGGTGGAAGAGGCTTCGGCGGTGATCGTCGCGTGCGGCGATCGGGATGGCTGGCGGCGCGACCTGGATGAAATGTTGCGCCTGGGCCGAGCTGCCGGGATGCCGGAAAGCTACGCGGCACAGGCCAAGGAGAGCGTGCCGGCCTACCTTTCCAGCTTCACCGAAGAGCAGATGATCGGCTGGCTGAACAAGCAGGTGATGCTGGCGTTTACGCACATGATGCTGATGGCCGAGGTGCTGGGCTACGATACGGCGCCCATGGAAGGCTTCGAGCAGCAGAAGGTGTGCGAGACGTTGCGCCTGCCCATGAGCTATTGGGTTGTCTCGTTGCTGGCGATTGGGCACCTGCAGGGGACGGACAAGTTCAATGGCGGTCGCTTTGAGCTGGGTCACACGGTGTTTGGTGAAGAGTACGGAAAGCCCCTCCGGTGAGGACGGCGCGCCTGGAGGACCGGCAACGGGGAGGCACGGCAGAGGATTGGAGCGAGTGACGCGGAGATGAGAGCTTTTGGTCGTCTGCTTCTGATGGTGGTGTTGTTGGCGGTGATCGCGGGCGTGCTGGTGATGCGCGCGCCGCTTTGGGTGGAAAAGCAGGTCACGCATCTTGGGCTGTTCTTCGCCCATGTGCAGAGCAACTACGTGCTGACGCCCGAAGGCCGCGTGCACTACTACGACGCCGAGCCGCGCATCCCGGGTGGTGGCGTGCCGTTGGTGCTGGTGCATGGCCTGGGCGACAGTGACGAGGCTTGGGCGCCGATGTTGAAGCGGCTGAAGCGAGCGGGCTTCCACGTGTACGCGCCGGATCTGCTGGGATATGGGCGCTCGCCCAAGCCGGCCGACGGCGATTACAGCATGGAAGGCGAGGCAAAGTTCGTCTATGACTTTATCCAGGCGCTGGGACTGCAGAAGACGCACCTGGGTGGCTGGTCGATGGGTGGCTGGATCGCGCTGGACCTGGCGCACGATCATCCGGAGATCCTGGATCGGGTGGTGATCTTCGACGCAGCCGGGATGAAGTTCAAGCCGGCGTACCCGCTCACAATCTTTGACGTAAAGACGCCGGACGAGGCGCAGCGGCTGTGGGCGCTGATGGAGCCGGAAGCCAAGCCCCTGCCCAACAACGTGCGGCAGGACCTGATCCGCAAGATGCAGGACGAGCAGTGGATTGTGAGCAAGAACATGAACGCCATGACGGGCTCAACGACGTTTGTGGACTCGTTTCTGCCGACTCTGCCGGAGCCCTTGCTCATCGTGTGGGGCAACCGCGACCAGCTGACGCCGGTCGACCTGGGGTACCAGATGCACGCGCTTGACCCGCACTCTGAGCTGGATGTTGTGGAAGGTTGCGGGCATTTGGCGGCGTCGCTGTGCGCGGCGCGTGTGGCGCCTGCGGTGGCGGACTACCTGAAGTCGAACCCGGCGCCGGAGGGTGGCGTGCGGACCCTGGCCAACATGGGCAAGACCGAAGCGCGTTAGGCGTCGGCGAGGTCCGCTAGGCTTCGGCGCCCCACTGGAACGCGCCTTCCTGCGGCAGCCCAATGTGCTGCAAGACGCGGTGCACGAAGTTGCGCACGATGGCGGCGACGTCGCCGGGCTGGTTATAGAAGCTGGGTGTGACGGGGAAGACCGTCGCGCCAGCCTCGGTGACCGCGGCCATGTTGCGGATGTGGATGAGGTTGAGCGGCGTTTCGCGGGTGCAGAGCACAAGCGGGCGGCGCTCCTTGAGGCAAACGTCGGCGGCGCGGGCGATGAGGTTCTCGGCGGTGCCGTGGGCGATGCCGGCCAGGGTGCCCATGGAGCAAGGCAGGATCAGCATGGCGTCGACCGGGTAGGAGCCGCTGGCGATGGGCGCGCCGATGTCCTCGTAGGCCATGGGAAGGCACTTGGCGGAGGGCTGGCCGAGAAGCTTCGCGACCAGGTCGTTGCGGCCGCTGATGCCGGCCTCTTCGGCGAGGACACGAAGGGCGCTCGGCGAGGCAATGAGATGGACGCGGCTGACGCGGGGGTCGGCTTCTAGCTGCCGGAGGGCTTCCACCGCGAACAGCGAACCGCTGGCGCCGGTGATCGCAAGGGTGACAGTAAGCCCGGAGGCTCGGGGCGGCGGGGGCATCAAACCTGATTATCCGGCATTGCAGGATGGTTCTCGCGACATTTGCCAAGGCATGTGTTTACTCTTTTGCATGGGGTCAATGCATCTAACGGGGGAGGACGGCGGTGTTTAGACCGTTGGCGCTTTCTGAAGATGATGAGATCGAACGCGTTTAAGTTTGGGCGCTGCGCTGTGGGGCGCCTTTCTGCTTTGGTGGTTCTGGCCCTGCTGGTGCTGTATGCCGGTGCGGCGAGGGCGCATGCGTCTGCGGCGCTGCTGCTGGAGATGCCGTATGGCGGGTTGGGGACGTTTAACCCCACCGGCCACGCCGCGTTGTACTTCGACCACATCTGCGCTGCGACGCCACTGAAGCTCCGTCCCTGTCATCCGGGGGAGCTCGGGGTGGTGATCAGTCGCTATGACGGGATTGGCGACTACGACTGGGTCGCTGTGCCCCTGGTTCCGTACCTGTATGGGGTGGAAACCGCTGATCAGATCCCGAGCACGGTGGATCGCCTGGCCGCGCTGCGCATGCGGGACCTGTACCGGCGCGAGCACCTCGAGATGGTAGCGCCGGACACCGTGGACGGCGGCATGCCACAGGGCAATTGGTACGAACTGGCAGGGTCGGCATTTGACCGGTCG
>CAXTRU010000305.1:0-4694 GCA_964246665.1 uncultured Acidobacteriaceae bacterium | reverse complement strand
CGGAGACGCAGTTCCTCACGTATCCTGCACACACGATGAAGCTGCTGCCCCTCACCGCCGCCCTGACCCTGAGTGCAACCGCAACAGCCCAGCAGCCCACCGCCCCAAAGCCGCCCATCGTCCTCCACGCCGCCCATCTGCTCGATGTCGCCAACGGCAAGCTCATCACCCCCGGCGAGGTCCTCATCCAGGGCGAACGCATCATCGAAGCCGGCCCCCACGTCACCCATCCCGCCGGCGCCAACATCCTCGACCTAGGCCAGAACACCCTGATGCCCGTCCTCATCGACGCCCACGTGCACCTCTTCCTCCATCCCGGCAACGAGGCCTTCCAGACCGTCGAAGAGACCGTCCCACAGCGCACCCTGATCGCCGCCTCCGCCGCCAAGGCCGACCTCATGGCCGGCTTCACCGCCGAGCGTGACATGGGCACCGAAGGCGCCGGCTGCGCCGATGTCGCCGTCCGCAACGCCATCAACCACGGCCTTATCCCCGGCCCCCGCATGCGCATGAGCTGCAACGCCATCGACATCAACGGCGGCCACGAAGATCTATCGGGCCAGAACCCCGAAGAGCACCTGCTCTCGAACGCCGACCGCGCCAACACCGCCGATGAAGTCATCGCCGTCATGCGCGAACAGCACAAGCAGGGCGCCGACTTCACCAAAATCTACGAGACCGGTCGCGACCGCCTCGTCGACGGCCACTTCCAGACGCCCTTCCAATATACCGAAGCCCAACTCACCGCGGCCGTCGCCGAAGCCCACCGCACCGGCTCTCGGGTTGGCGTGCACTGCACCGGCGAACCCGGCGCCAGCTATGCCGTAGCCGCCGGCGTCGCGAGCATCGATCACGGCTACGACCTTTCCCCCGAAACCATGCGCGGCATGCGCGACAAGCAAATTTACGCCGTTCCCACCTTCGCCATCAGCGAATACTTCGGTCAGCACGCCGAGACCGCCGACCGCTCCCAGACCATGGATAACGAGCTCGCCTACCACGCCGCCCAGTTCAAGAAACAGATGGCGGCAGGCGTCCCCTTCGCCGTAGGCTCCGACGTAGGCCCCTTCCCCCACGGCACCCAGGCACGCGAGTACGAGCTCATGGTCCAGTACGGCATGAGCCCCGCCGACACCCTCCGCGCCGGCCTCATCAACGGAGCCAAACTCCTCGACTGGGCCAACGACATCGGCCAACTCAAGCCCAACTTCTACGCCGACATCATCGCCGTCCCCGGCAACCCGCTCGATACCATCTCCGTCCTCACCGACCCCACCTTCGTCATGAAAAACGGCGAAATCATTCGCAAAGACTGAAGAAGAAACCACGGAGCAAAACGCCGAGCAAACACTAGCGCCTTTGCCGTTGCCTTTCTTTGCCTTTGCCGTTCTCTGCCGTTGCCCTTCTTTCTTGTCATTCCCCGCACGGGGAACCTGCTGTCTACCGCGGCTCCACCCGCAACCGCACCGGCCCCTTCGGCCGCAATGTCACATTCGGCGACAACTTCAATTCCCCGCTCACCCCATCAGGCACGCTGAATCGCCAACGCTGCACCATCACCGCCAGGCACAGCACACCTTCCATCCACGCCAGCCCTTCACCGATGCACTGCCGGCTGCCCGCCCCAAACGGGAAGTACGCCAGCTTCGGCCGACCCGCCTTGCCATCCTTCGTGAAGCGGGGAGGATGGAACCGCTGCGGCTCATCCCAGAAACGCGGGTCCACATGCGTCACAACCTGTGGCGCCAGCAAAAAGGATCCTTTGCGCACCGTCATCCCGCGGTACTGGTAATCCTCCGCGGCCATGCGACTCGTCACCCACACCGGCGGATACAGCCGCATACCCTCCGCCACCGCCTGCTCAGTGCATTGCAACTGGCTGTAGTCGTCCGCGGTGGGCAAACGTCCGTTCAACACGCGCGCCACCTCATTCGCCACCTGCTCCTGGATTTCCGGGTGCAACGCAATCTGCCACAGGATGAAGCTCAACGCATTGGCCGTCGTCTCGTGGCCAGCCAGCAACACCGTCACGCACTCATCCCGCACCTGCGCGTCACTCATGCGAGCCTCGGCGCTGTCCGCCGTGCCGTCCTCGGTGTCCACAGCAGCCAACAACATGCTCAGCAGATCCCCACGGTCGCCAGGGTCTGCACGCCGTTCCGCGATCACGCCATAAATCACGCGATCCATGTCCTTGCGCCCCTGCCGAATCTGCCGCATGGCCGGCACAGGCAACTGCTGCAAGAGTTCAGGAAAGGGCAAAAACGCCAGCGGCAGAAACAACTGAAATGCATCCACCGCGCGCGCAATCGCCGGCAAATCATCTTCAAACTCCATGCTGAACAACGTGCGCCCGACGATGCGCAATGCAAGCACCAGCATGTCCGCATGCACGTCGCGCTCGCCCCCGGCTGCCCACTCGTCCATCAGCCGTGCCGTCGCCTCAGCGATCACGCCACCGAAGCCCTGCACGCGCGCGCGATGAAACGCGGGCTGCGCCAACCGTCGCTGCCGCATGTGCAAAGGCTCCTCGCTGGTCAACAGACCTTCGCCCAGCACGGCCTTCGACCGCTGCATCACCAGGTTGCGATGGTGGTGCCCCGCATCGCGCACCAGCATCTCGCTGATCAGCTCAGGGTGGTTGAATTGCAGCACCTCACGGCCCAACGCACGAAAACGCACCAGGTCACCGTAGCGCCGCGCATTGTGCAACAGGTACTCCAGCGCATTCTCGCGAAATAAGTCACCGCTGCGCACCCGTGCCGCAAAGCTCGGGCCGGCCGGCACGCCCGGCGCACGCCACTGGATATTCGGCGCTGTGTCCGTTGCGATCATAGCTTCAGCTTAGCGAAGCGCTGCCAGGGAACGAGCCGGCGCGCTCGAACGCAGTTGCGCACAACCGCAAAGTTTAGCCAACTTTCTCGCTCAACTCCGCCCACCGCTCGTAGATGGCATCATGCTCCGCCTGGGCACGCTCCAGCTCCGCCAGCGCTGACGTCAACGCAACGGCATCCACGCTCACCGCAGGGTCTTCGAGCGTCGCGCGCGCTGCGTCCAGTCGGGCATCGGCCACTTCCACCTTGGCCTCAATGCCGTCCCACTCGCGCTGCTCCATGTAGCTCAACTTCTTCTTCGACGACGTTGCCACAGGCACAGCCGAGGGCTCACTCCCGCGCACAGCCGTACCGTTGGCTGAACTCTGCGTCCTGCTTCCCGCGCCCTGCGCTCGCCACTCTTCCCACTGCAGATAGTCCGCAAACAACTCCGCGTTGCCGTTCCCATCCAGCCCCAACACCACGTTGCTTACACGATCCAGCAGATAGCGATCATGCGTCACCAGCACCAAAGCTCCGGCAAACTCCAACAGCGCTTCTTCCAACGTTTCCAGCGTGGGAATATCCAGATCGTTCGTAGGCTCATCGAGCATCAGCACATCGGCCGGTTGCAGCATCAATCGCGCGATCAGCACACGCGCCCGCTCGCCACCGCTCAGCCGCTCCACAGGCTGATTCAACTGCTCACCCGTGAACAAAAACTTTGCTGCATAGCTCGCCACATGCGTCACGCGCCCCTGGTACACCACCGCATCTGCATCCGGTGCCAACGCCCGCCGCAACGTCAACTTTTCGTCCAGTTCACGCATCTGGCTCAGGTACACCACGCGCAGGCTGGCAGCACGTTTCACCACGCCCTTGCTCACCGGGATCTCGCCCGTCATCGCACGCAACAGCGTCGTCTTCCCTGAGCCATTCGGCCCACACAATCCAAGTCGCGCTCCGTTCACCAATGCGAAGCTCACATCATGAACAATGTCGCGACCCCCCAACGTAATCGTGACGTCGTCCATTTCAATCAGTCGCTTGGTTTGCCGGTCCGTTGCGTCAAAGCCGATGCCCGCACTCGCCGTGCGCATGCGGCTATCTACATCGGCTAATTTCGCAATCAACCCATGCGCATTATCGATCCTCGCCTTGGCCTTGGTGGCCCGCGCCTTCGGTCCGCGCCGCAGCCACTCGATCTCGGTCTTCACGCGGTTGCGCAGGCCCTCCTGCATGCGTTGCTGCGACGCCATGTAGCCTTCACGCTCTTCCAGAAAGCGCGAGTAGCTTCCCTTCACACGCAACAAGCCCTCGGCATAGGAGCGGCTCAACTCGACGACTTCGTTCGCCACAGCCTCCAGAAAATATCGATCGTGCGTCACGACAACAACAGCAAACGGAGCCGCGCGCAACACACCTTCCAGCCACTCAATGCCCTCTAGATCAAGATGATTGGTGGGCTCATCCAGCAGCAGTACATCCGGCTGCAGCACCATGGCCTCGGCGATCGACAAGCGCTTGCGCCATCCGCCGGAAAGGCTCGCCGCCTCCGCATCCATGCGCACGCCATCGGCACCTGGGTCAACAAAGCCAGCCCGCCCTAACGTCTCGCGCAGCCGCTGTTCACGATCTTCCGCAGGCACCGCTGCTTTTTCCAAAGCGGCTTCCACTACCCCACGCACCGTGATCTTGGGTCCGAACTCCGAGATCTGCCGCACATAGCCCATGCGCGCCCGCTTGCGCACCGCAAGCTCGCCTGTATCGGGCTCCATCTCTCCCGCAAGCATAGCGAGAAGCGTCGACTTCCCAGCGCCATTGGGCCCAATCAGCCCAATGCGGTCTCCATCATTCACGGCAAACGAGATGTCTTGAAAC
>CAXTRU010000304.1:0-4699 GCA_964246665.1 uncultured Acidobacteriaceae bacterium | reverse complement strand
CGGCGAATCTGCGCGACGGCCTCTCGTTCGATCTCGTCCGGGTCGATCTGGTGCGCGAGCAGGGCAGGAAGAAAGGTGCGCAGCTTGGGGCGCAGGGAGCGACCGTCGCCCGCGAGCAGCGAGGGAATGGTACGCGGCGGCGAGACGGGGAGGCCGTCGGTGAGGACGATGTGACAGCCCACGCCAAGGCCGGGCCGGTCGCGGGCGATTGCGACAGCGTCGTCGAAGGCGGGGCCGGCGGCCATCAACGTCGCCGAGGTAACCGCGCCGGCGTCGTGCAGTTCGGCAATGGCACGGTTGATGCCGCGGGTGAGGCCGAAGTCGTCGGCGTTGATGATGAGGAGTCGTGGCATGGGCCGACTCGGATTGTAGCGGGGCGGCGGTGGCCTGGTCAGGGTAGACGACCTGAGCGGGGTAGCGGTTTTGGGCGTTTGGTGATGGTGATGCCACGGGCCGGCAGGCTTGCGATAGGGTAGAAAGCATGATCGTCACCGCCGAAAAGTCGAGCGCTTCGACCCTGCTTGGGCGGCGGGTGCTGAACGGTGACGGAGCGAGCCTGGGACGTGTCATCGAGCTGGCCGTGGACACCTCGCAGGACACGGGCCGGGTGACGGCGTTGATCCTGCGCAAAGGCGTTGGTAAGCCGCGGGTGGCGGTGCCGGTGCAGGGTCTGTCGATCCCGCAGCGTGCGGGCGAAGCGTTGCGCACCTATGCGTCGCCTGAAGCCGTGAATGGGCTGGACAATGCGCTGTTGCTGGAGCGCGACCTGCTGGACCAGCAGATTATCGACGTGGATGGGCGCAAGGTGGTGCGGGTTAACGACGTCAATCTGACGTGGGAGCCGGCGCCGGACGGCGTGCACGCAGCCGGGCTGCGCGTGGACGAGGTCGAAGTGGGGGTGCGCGGGGCGGCGCGGCGGCTATTGCATGGTTTGCCGCAGGCGGCTGTGCTGGGCTTGAGCGAAAAGCTGGGCGGCAGCGTGATTCCATGGAGCTGCGTGGACCTGATTGAGCGCGACCCGGGCCGGCGTGTGCGGCTGAAGATCGGGCAGGAGCGCTTGGCCAAGCTGCATCCCTCGGACATCGCCGAGATCCTGGAAGACCTGGCGCCCGCCGAGCGTGAGGCCGTGTTCACCAGCTTGCCCGAGGAGACGGCCGCCGAAACGCTGGAGGAGATCGAACCACGGCTGCAAAAAGAGCTGCTGCAGGGCATGGACTCCGAACGCGCCGCCGACATCCTGGAGGAGATGGACCCCGGGGCGGCGGCGGACGTGCTCAGCGAACTGAGCGACGAACAGTCCGAGGCCATTCTCGACGAAATGGAGCCGGAAGAGCGGCAGGACGTGGAAGAGCTGCTGGAGTTCTCGCCGGACTCCGCCGCGGGCCGCATGACGACGGATTACTTCTGCATCCCGGCAGAGGCGACGGTGGCCGATGCTGTGGCGGCGTTGCGGGAGTTTGAGGGCGATCCGGACACCGTGACCGAGGCGTACCTGTTGACGGCGGACGATCACCTTGCGGGTGTGGTGACCATGTCGCGGCTGCTGTTGGCGCATCCGGAAACGCGGGTGCTGAACCTGGCGCCGGACGGCAAGCCCGTGAGCTGCGGCATGGACGCCGACGAGGAGGATGTGGCGGAGTTGTTCGATAAGTACAACCTGCGGTCGTTGCCGGTGGTGGATCAGCAAGGTCGGGTTGCCGGCGTGATCCACGCGGAGCAGGTGATTGCGGGCCTGCGCGAAGGCTGAGCGTGGGGCACCCAGCGGCTGGACCGCTAACGATTCTGTACGCGTCAGGGTTGTCGCCGAACGACTCGTCACAGTACCGGCTGTGGGCGCTGGAGCGGCTGGGGCACACTGTGGTTCCGCTGAACGCGTACGCGTATGAGCCCGCGCAGCCGCTGGTGCGCAAGGTGCTGCACCGCTTGCAGGTGGGGCCGTGGGTGGAGCGGCTGAATCGCGACATCCTGGCCGCGGCAGAGCGCGAACGGCCGGACGTGTTCTGGGCGGACAAGCTGTTGCCGTTGCAGCCTAAGACCCTGGACAGGCTGCGCGCGATGGGCGTGGCGACCGTCAGCTACATGATCGACAACGCCTTTGGGCCGCGGCGCGACCCTGGATGGCGGCTCTACATGCAGTGCATCCCGCACTTCGATCTGCATGCCACGCAACGGGACGCCAATGTGCTGGACTACCAGGCCTGCGGCGCGCGTGACGTGATCAAGATTCAGACGGCGTATGAGCCGACGATCCACTTCTCACCGCCTCCAGGGTGGAGCGATGCGGACCGGGATCGTGGGGTCAGCTTCATCGGGACGCCCTATGACCTTCGTGCGGAGGAGCTGACGCGGTTGTGGCGGGAGTTCGGGGCGCCGGTGGTGATCTCCGGCGCGGACTTCCTGTGGCGTGAGCGCCTGTCGCCGGAAGCCTTTGCGGCCCTGTTTCGGGACGGCGAGCTGTATGGGAGTGCGTACCGCGAGGCGATTTGGCGGTCAAAGATCAACCTGAGCTTTCTGACGCACTCGAACCAGGATGAGTTTGTGCACAAGAGCTTCGAGATCGCGGGGTGTGGGCAGTTCTTGCTGGCCGAGCGGTCTCCTGGGCACCTGGCGCGCTTTGCCGAGGACGAGGAAGCGGTGTTCTTCACCGGGGTGGAGGAGTGCGCGGCAAAGATCCGCCGGTGGCTGCCGGATGCGGCTGGGCGGGCGCGCGTGGCGGCTGCGGGGCAGGCACGGGCGGTACGCAGTGGATATTCAAACGATGCGCAGGTAGGCGAGATTCTTGAGCGCTTACGGCCTCTTCTGCACGGGTCTGCCGGTTCGTTTGTTACGGCAGTGTTGCGCGGGGCTGGGCAGGGTAGATTAAAGACATAACGGTGCAGCTTGTGAAGCGCTCTTGCCCCTGTGGGCCCCACGTGCGTTCGGCGTGGCGCGGGTGAGGTGCGCTGTGTTGCCCGGATTCCTGTGGTGGTGACGGTGTGATGGATTGGAAGCGGTGGCGCAATTCCATTGTGCTGATCTTTGCCGTGCTGGGGCCGGGGTTTATCACGGCCAACGTCGACAATGATGCTGGCGGGATCTACACGTATGCCACCGCCGGGGCCCAGTTCGGGTATGCGCTGCTGTGGACCATGATCCCCATGGCGATCATGCTGACCTTTGCGCAGGAGATCTCGGCGCGCATGGGCGTGACCACCGGCAAGGGGCTAAGCGAGCTCATCCGCGAAGAGTTCGGGCTCCGCACCACGGCGCTGCTGATGCTGGGCCTGATCCTGTGCAACCTGGGCGATGTCGTCGGTGAGTTTGCCGGCGTGGCCAGCAGTACGCAGCTATTTGGGATCAGCAAGTACATCGCCGTGCCAGTGGCTGCGGCGTTGGTATGGTCGCTGGTGGTGTTCGGCGACTACAAGAAGCTGGAAAAGATCTTTGTCTTTCTCTCGTTCCTCTACGTGGCGTACATCGTCACGGCGGCGTTGGCGCACCCAAACTGGAGCTTTGCGGTGCGCGAAACGATGCGCCTGCCGCGCGTCACCGATCTCCGCACGCCAAGCTACCTGTTCTTCTCCGTGGGCATGATCGGCGCGACGGTGGCGCCGTGGCAGCAGTTCTATCTGCAGGCGTCGGTGGTGGATAAAGGCGCGGGCAAGGGCGAGCTGCGGTACGCGCAGGCCGATGCCATTGTGGGCTCGGTGTTCTCCGTCGTGGTGGCCGCGTTCATCGTCATTGCCTGCGCCGCGACCTTGTTTGCCAGCGGGCACCACACGATCAACGACGCAGCGGATGCGGCAGCCTCGTTACGGCCCCTGGGCGGCGATTATGCTTACCTGCTGTTCGCCTTTGGGCTGCTGAATGCATCGCTGTTCGCGGCGTCAATTCTGCCGCTTTCAACCGCATACACGGTCTGTGAAGCGTTGGGTTTTGAGTCCGGGTTGACGAAGAAGTTTCGCGAGGCGCCCGTGTTTTATTGGCTCTACACGGGTCTGATCGTCATTGGCGCGACCATCATCCTGATGCCGCACGTGCCGTGGGTGAAGCTGGCGGTGTTGTCGCAGGTGTTGAACGGTGTGCTGCTGCCGTTTGTGCTGGTATTTATGCTGATCCTGGTGAACCGGAAGAGTTTGATGGGCTCGCTGGTGAACGGGCGCACGTACAACATTGTGGCGTGGGCGCTGACGGCTCTGGCGACAATCTTGACGGTTGTGATGCTGGCCGGTCAGGCGTTTGGGGTCAGCTAGCGTGCGCTGGGAAGCGCAGGCTTAGAGGTACTTGCCGTCAGCGAGTTCACGGATCAGGTTCAGGTCCGCGGCGAGGAAGTCGAACTCCGGCAGGCTTTGGAGCGTGGTCCAGCGCGTGTCCTGGAAGATGCGATTTTCCAGTTCGCCGCTGAAAGCGTCGACGCGGAAGAACTGGATCTCGATCAGGGAGCCATTGCGATAGTTGTGCCTGATGGTGGTGAGCCGCTGGCCGACCGTGGCGTCGATGCCGAGCTCTTCGTTAAGCTCACGGGCAAGCGCGGCCTCGGCGGTCTCGCCGTTTTCGACCTTGCCGCCAGGAAACTCCCACTTGGAGCCCATGGGCTGATCGGGGCGGCGCTGGCAAACGAGGATCTCGCGCCCCCCATCCGCGTCCCGGAGAATCAGGGCGGCGACCACGTGGCGCACGGGCCTGTTGGCTGACCGCGGGCTGCCGTTCAGTTTGCGGA
>CAXTRU010000303.1:0-4699 GCA_964246665.1 uncultured Acidobacteriaceae bacterium | reverse complement strand
AACAGCAACGGCAACGGCAACAGCAACAGAACGGCAACGGCAACGGCCAAGGCGGACGCTAACAGTCGGTGCAGCAGGCAGGCTGGCTGGATCGGGCCGTTGGCGGGCCAGACTTTCCGTTCGCTGCGGGATATTGCCATTCGCTGTGAAGCGCGTGACGGGCAAGCGGTGTCTGTCTACCCTAAAGGATGTACGGACAGGTCGGCGTCGATGGTGTAGGGCGCACCTGTTCAGGGACTTCCGGGCCAGGCAAACAGAATGTAGGTTCGGGTAGGGCAGGCATGGCATCCAATCGGGGCAACGCCTACACAAGATCTTAGGAGACGCACACAGCAATGGGTAAAGCAGTCAAACTTCTGGAAAAAGGCGTGGTGTACGGCGCGCGCGCGGGTTGGGTTCTGTTCGACAAACTCAATAGCATCAGCCCCAACAAGAGCTTTACGCCGAAGTGGAGCGATAAGCCGCTTCTGAAGAGCTATCAGAAGGAGAAGCCGCCTTTGGGCTGGCCGCGGACGACGGACTCGCTATGCCCGAAGTGCATTCCGGAGATCCGGCAGCAGATCATCGACGGTAAGCTGCCGCACGAGATCCTGCTGAACGAGAAGGTTGGCGAGATCAAGGCGCAGATCATTGAGCGCGACGGCCAGATCCTGATGGTGAAGGATTGCCCTATCCACGGCCACTTTGAGGACGTGATGTCCATCGACCCGCCGATGATGGAGCACCTGGAAAAGGTCTTCCCCGGCCGCGACATCCGCGCGCACAACGATGAGAAGCTCCACAACCACGGCACCTCGACCGTGACGCACGGCCGTGGCTCGGTGTTGACCATCGATCTGACGAACCGTTGCAACATGATGTGCGATCCGTGCTTCATGGACGCCAACCAGGTCGGCTTTGTGCATGAGCTGACGTGGGACGAGATCAAGACCATGCTCGACAACGCGATCACGATCAAGCCGCGTCGCCAGATGAGCGTGCAGTTCTCGGGTGGCGAGCCGACGTTGAGCCCGTACTTCCTGGACGCCGTCGCGTATGCCCGTAAGGTGGGTTACAACTCGGTGCAGGCGGCGACGAACGGCATTGAGTTCGCGAAGTCGAAGGAGTTCTCGAAGGCTGCGGCCGAGGCGGGTCTGCGCTATGCGTACCTGCAGTTCGACGGTATCGGCAACGCGGCGAACTCGCACCGCAAGGTGGGCAATGCCTTTGATGTAAAGCTGCAGGCGATTCATAATCTGCACGAAGCCGGCGTCGACATTGTGCCTGTGACGACGATCATCAACGGCATCAACAACGAGCAGGTTGGCAACATCATCCAGTTCGCGTTGGATAACCCGAAGAAGATCAACTTCCTTTCGTTCCAGCCGGTGAGCTTTACGGGTCGCGATGAGGCTGTGAGCGACGAACGTCGCATGGCGCAGCGCTATACGCTGAGCCACTTGGCGCATGATGTGCGCAGCCAAACGGGCCTGGGCGAGAGCACGCGTGACTGGTTCCCGATCTCGTTCATGTCGACGTTCTCTGACTGGGCGGATTTGGTCCATGGGCCGCAGCATGAGTGGGGCCAGCTGAGCTGTGGTTGCCATCCCAACTGCGGCATCGGCATGGCGCTGATGATCGACAAGGAAACCAAGGAAGCTGTGCCGGTGACGGCGTTCCTGAAGGCCGATCAGCTAGCCAAGGACATTGCCAAGGTGAACGATGCGGCTCGCGGCAAGTTCATGACGATTGTGGGTGCGGCACTGGCCCTCATTCGGAACTATGAGCCGACGAAGGCACCGACGCACTTCAGCATCTTCTCGTTGCTGGAGAAGTTCGATAAGTGCTTCGGCGCGACCGGACGCAACTACGGTAAGGTCACGGCAGACCGCACGATCGACGACATCAAGAAGCGTCGTAACGATCGCTGGAACTTTCTGTTCATCGCAGGGATGTGGTTCCAGGATCTGTTCAACTACGACTTCCGCCGGACAGAGCAGTGCATCATCCCGTATGCGACGCAGGAAGGCGAGATCAGCTTCTGCGCGTACAACACGGGTGTGGGCTGGCGCAACATCATCGAGAAAATGCACATGACCTCGACGCTGACCAAGTGGTATGAGGAGCACGGGCGGCATGAAATCTTCGCGGGCGGCAAGAAGGTGGGCATCGAGAAGCAGGAGAAGTATGACCTGGTTCTGAATGAGGCCCACGTGAACGCCGCTGCCAATGATACGTTCGAGAAGTCCGGCATCGCGAAGAATGCGCGCGAAGAAAAGATTCGGGCGCGTGACGCGAAGCTGAAGCAGGAGGCCGAGAACGCACGTATGGCCAAGCTGTATCGCAAGGAGATTCTGAAGGAGCCCGAGCTTCCGGGTGGCTTCGTGGCTCTGGGCGAGATCAAGGCTGCAGCGTCGCCGAAGGTCGAACAGAAGGAAGAAGATCTGGTTGCCGGCGACTAACGTCTGCAGAGTATTTCGAACAGAAAGGCCGCTCATCGAGCGGCCTTTCTGTTGTGGTCGGTACGTAGACGCGATTGTACGGATGCTGCGAACCGCTTCTCGCTAGAATGCAGAACAATGGCCGCTTCTGACCGCACGTCGTCCCGTGTGCAGGCACTGCTTTGCGCCGTTGCCTTCGTCTTGGCCGCGGCTCTGTGTCATCCCGTAGCTGAAATGGGCATCTATGACGACTGGTCGTATGTGCGTTCCGCTGAACTACTCGCAAAGACCGGCCACATTCATTACAACGGCTGGGCGACGGCGATGCTGGGCTGGCAGTTGTACCCGGCGGCGGTCTGCTTGCGCCTGTTTGGGTTTTCCTTCACGGTAGTCCGCATGACGACGATCGCTGTCGCGGCGATCACAGCGCATATATGCCACCGGTGCTACACGCGTTTGGGGTGTCGCCCGTTCTTGGCATCGCTTGCGACCGTAACGCTGGTGCTCTCGCCGCTGTTTCTGCCGTTGGCCACTACGTTCATGAGCGATGTCTACGGGCTGCTTGCCATCGTGGCGTGTTTGTATTGCTGTGTGCGGGCACTTGCGGCCGAAGCTCCACGATCGGCGCTTTGGCTCGTTGCAGCGACCGCGGTCAATGTTGTTGGGGGGACAGCACGGCAGATCGCGTGGCTTGGGGTGCTTGTGATGGTGCCCTCAACGACGTGGCTGTTGCGGCGTGATCGAGGGGTCGTACTTGCTGGTGCTTTGTCGTGGGTGACCGGGGCAATCCTGATCGTTGCATGTATGCGTTGGTTCGCGCATCAGCCGTATGCCGTTCCGGAAGTGTTCCCGCATATGCGTTGGAGCGGCTTCGTCTTAGCTGGGGGGTGTCTCAACCTGCTGCGCTTGCTGCTGGAGCTTGGGCTGTTAATCCTGCCTGTCCTGGCGGCGTTCTTGCCCGCGCTGATAGGCAGCCGGCGCTCTTTGACGGCGAGCGCGCTGCTCGGGTGTGTGTTTGCTCTCGGTGCCCTCGTGGCACATCACTACGTACACCATATGGGCCAGTTTCTGGTACCGACGCTGCTCGATGGCGGCAACTATGTCGGACCGGAAGGGGCACTCACGGCCTGGCCGGAGCACGGTACGCGGCCTATTTTGCTGCCTGATACGGCGCGGCTGTGCTTGACACTTGCGGTGTTGCTCGCTTGTTTCGCTGTCGTGATGGCTGCGGTTCGTTCTCGTCGTGAACCGATCCCCGTGGGTGCACAGACGGAGGTGAGCTGGCGCACACTAACGGTGCTGACTGTCCCCTTCCTGCTTGCGTATCTGCTGTTGCTGATGCCGCGGGCCGCCTTCTCTCAACCGTACGATCGGTACAGCCTTCCCCTGATCGCTGTGGGGCTGGTGCCGCTTGTGCGCTTGTATCAGCAGGTGTTCGGCGCGCGGCGGCCAGGAGTTGCCGTGGTGCTGGTGGTCATCTTCGCGGCCTACAGCATGGCTACAACGCATGACGCGTTTGCGATGTACAACGGCACGCACCAGGCGATGCAGCAGATGCTGCGGCAAGGTGTTCCGGCCCATGCGATCGACGCCGGATGGGAGACCGATGGGTGGACCCAGATCGTAGAGGGCGGCTATGTTCACGATTTACGTTTGAATCTGAAGGAGGACCAGGGCCTTCGTCCTGATGTGGGTTCGCGGCCCTGCCCGTTTGAAGTGCACTACTTGTTTCCGGTGGTAAGACCAACGTATGCTCTAGCGTTTCAACCGAATGTTTGCGGAGGGCAAGCGCCCTTTCCGGTCGTGTCGTTTCGAACGTGGCTCCCGTGGGCGACGCGAAGAATCTACGTAGTTCACGACGCGCCACAGTAGCTGTGGGCTAGGCGATGCTGTTCGGGCGATAGCTGCCGCGGAACATCGCCGCCTCCGCAGCACGCCGGCGTTGCAGGCCGCGGCTGGGCTGGCCGTTGACGTTGATCCAAAGGCCGAACTGCTCGGCGGCACCGGTGAAGTCACGGGCGTTGACCTTGGTGAGGAGGCTCGATTTGGTGAAGTTGCCGCGCCCCGCGTTGAAGCAGAAGTCGACGAGCGCGTCGAACTGGTTCTGGCTTGAAGCAATCTCCAGGTGAGAGTTGACGCAGTCGATGGCGGTGCGAAGGTCGGCACGGAGCAGGGCCTCAGCCTCGAACTCCGTGATGCTCTTGCCGGCGATGACGTCCGCGCCGGTATGACCGTAGCCGATGGTCCAAATACCGCCGGAGTCTTGGTAGGCAAGCTTC
>CAXTRU010000302.1:2924-4714 GCA_964246665.1 uncultured Acidobacteriaceae bacterium | reverse complement strand
GCCTCGGGGCTGTCGACCTCCAGCACGCTGCCCGTGGGGATGTCGTACGAATGCAGTCGCATGGAGCCGGCAGCGATGCCAAACTGGGCCAGTTGATCCGTCATGGCCGTCACGGTCAGGTCGGTACCGCCGCCAAGCCGCACCGCGATCTGCCCGGCTTGCAACTCCGCCGTCGCGGACGTATCGGTGTAGAGCCGGTCCCCGGAGGTCAGCACCTGGTTCAGCTCGGCAGGGGTAAACGTATTGACGCTGGCGGGCTCCGCGGAGACGGCGCCCTGCAGAACACTCAAGCGCACCACACGCGAGGGAGGATCGGCCGGCGCCGGCGCAGTTGCCTCCGCGGGAGCTACGCCCTGCGCCACTGCCGAAAGCTCTGCAGGATCGATAGAAGGGTCCGCGGGAACCTGCGCCCATGCGCTCACCGCCAGGCAAAGCGTCCCGAAGACTGCCAGCCTTCGCAGCCACGTACCGTAGGCTCGCCTTCCCGTTGTCAGTCGCATCCTTTGCATCCGTTCCGCCTCGCGCCGCCATCGCACGGCACGATTCATCCCCGCTTCATCTCTGTTTGTCAGACGCTTCACGGCAAAAAAAGCTGCGTTGCCCCATTTGCCTGAAAGCCTTATCGGCAGTTCTGAACAAAACTTGAACCAAATCTTCTGCCCGATCGTATGCTTCGTTGCATCGCCCTCCCTGAGGTGTCATATGTCCCATTCCGTTCGCCCCTTTCGCATGTCGGCAATCGCGCTGACCTGCAGCCTTTTGGCCCTTACAGGCTGCGTCCGGTCGCACAAAAACTCGAACGGCACCGACAACGTCGACATCGGCACACCGTTCGGCTCCATGCATGTGAAGACCGATGACAAGGCCACGGGCGCCCAGACCGGCTTGACGCCCTACCCCGGCGCCACCCTGGTGAAGAAGGATGGCGACGACAGCGGCGCCGCCGACGTCAGCATGAACTTCGGCGGCTTTCAACTTGGTGTGCATGCCGTCGATCTGCACACCGCCGACCCTGAAGACAAGGTGATTGCGTTTTACAAGAAGGACATGACTCGCTACGGTGCGGTGCTCACCTGCCGCGGAAAGCAGCCGGTCGGTACCCCGGTGCGCACCGGCGAGGGCTTGACCTGCGGCTCCGACCAGAGTCACGTCAACACCTCCGACAGCGATCACCTGGAGCTTCGGGCAGGCTCGGAAAAACATCAGCACATCGTCGGCATCCACCCCGCCGACGGCGGCACGCGCATCGGACTTGTGGCTCTCGACTTGCCTTCCGGCTTCAGTCACCATGACGCTTCAGAGCGCGAGTAACCACGCCGCCCTGAGCCGCCACATTGCCCTGCGGCAGCGGCTCCGGTAGCCTCAGTGGTGGTGAATGAACGTCCCTGCATCCGCTGCCAACAACCCGTCCTGCTGGACGCCGGGCACCTTGTGTATTGCAGCCATTGCGGCGCGCCCCAAATCTTCCTGTCTGAGGAGCTCCAGGCCGAGATCGCCGAAGAGGCACGGGTGTTTCAGCAGCGTAACGCCCCGCAGGGAGCCGCCGGAGGGGCTGAGGCAGTGCCGCAGGCACCGCGCCGTTGGCCGCGCGCGGGGTCCCCAGCTCAGCAGCCCTGGTCGCGAGCCGTGCAGGTGGCGTTGTTCAGCGCCGCGGTCACGCTTGGGCTCGGCCTGCTGAGTATGGCTTTTGCGCCGACGGGCTTTCTCCTGTTCCTTTGGGTCGTCCTCGCGCCGATCCTCACGGTCACGCTGTACAACGCACGCAGCCTGGGCGAAGGCTCGGCCACCTC
>CAXTRU010000302.1:0-2914 GCA_964246665.1 uncultured Acidobacteriaceae bacterium | reverse complement strand
ATCGGCCTGTTGACGGGGCTGCTGGTTACGGTTGCCTGCGCGGCTACGGGCACGCTGCGCCTGGTGCTCACTCGCTTTGTGTTCCACAACCCTGCCGGGATCGACTCGTACCTTTCCGAAAGCTTCGCCCAGCAGCGCGTTCTGCTGCTGCAGCGCATGGGCGCCAGCGCGCAACCCACGATTGATATGTTCGCCATCCCCGAGTTTCGCGTGGGCCTGCTGCTCACCGTGGTGGCGGCCAGCACGGCCGTTTACCTGTGCCTTTCCACCGTGGCTGCGGGGCTGGCCGGCCTCGTCTTTCGGCGCCGTCCCAACGTGTAGCGCACACAACGCGCTGCTATCATCATGCTCACCATGAGCGACACCGCCCAGGCCGGGAGCGACGCCGGCCTCCCCAACGCCCAGCCCGCTGCCAGCGCCCCGCAACTCCGCGAAAAGGGTCGCCTGCTTTCTGCGTCCGAGATCGATCGCACCCTGGTGCGCCTCGCGCATGAGATCGTGGAGCGCAACCATGGCGCCAACAACCTCGGCCTGGTCGGCATCAAGCGGCGCGGCATTCCGATTGCGCAACGCCTGGCAAAAATCATTCAATCCATCGAAGGCCACGCGGTCGAAACCGGCGTGCTCGACATCAGCTTCTACCGCGATGACCTGTCCACGCGCGACGTGCGTCCCGTCGTCGAAAAGGGCGACATCGGCTTCCCCATCGAAGGCCGCGACATCATCCTGATGGACGACGTGCTGTACACCGGCCGCACTATCCGTGCGGCGCTCGATGCGCTGTTCGACCACGGTCGGCCCAAGTCGGTGCAGCTGCTCGTGCTGATCGACCGCGGACACCGCGAGCTGCCCATCCAGGCCCAGTATGTCGGCCGCACCGTCCCGACGTCCCGCCGCGAGATCATCGAGGTGAAGCTGCGCGAGGTCGACAACGACGAGCAGGTGCTGCTGGTGGAGCTCGTCGACGCCTAGCAATGACGCTGGCCCTGCAAAACTAGTTCAGCCGCGAGATGTTCAGGCGACCCCAGCGATCGTCAACATGGACGGCGGAGCCCTCGTCCAGCTTCATGCGTGTGGCCAGCCACTCCGGTAGCTCCACCACAAGCCGTCCATCTTCTTCAAACGCGGTGGCATTGGCCACCAGGCGCAGGCGATCTCCGCCGGCATTGAGCGGAACGCGCAGGACCAGACGGTCACCCCGGCGCTCCACAGGACCTTCGAGCGAAACATAGTCGTTCAAGTGCATGCGCAACGTTGTAGGGAGGCGCAATGTGGACACGCCATCCCACCGGGGCGTTACACCTTTCGTGATTCCCAATCCGTACTCTACGCAACCAGGCTTTGCAGTGACTCCCGTGCAGCCGTCAGTACCGCGTCCACTTCAGTTTCGCTGTGCGCCGCGGACACAAACGCCGCCTCGTACTGGCTGGGCGGCAGCCATATTCCGCGCTCCAACATGCCGCGGTGGAACTGCGCAAAACGCGCCGTGTCGGACGTGCTTGCCCCGGCAAAGTCGTGCACAGGCAGGCTGGTAAAGAACCAGGTGAACATGCTGCCCACGCGGTTGGTCTGCAGCGGGATGCCCAGCGAGGCCGCGGCTGCAGCCACACCGTCAGCCATCGCCGCCGTGGTCCGCTCTAGCTTCGGGTAGACCTCGTCGGCGTGATCCAGCAGGTAGGAGAGCGTCGCAATCCCGGCGGCCATGGCCAGCGGATTGCCGCTCAGTGTCCCAGCCTGGTACACCGGGCCGAGCGGCGCAAGCTGGTCCATGATCTCCCCCCGGCCGCCAAAGGCGCCGACCGGCAGGCCACCGCCCAGAATCTTGCCCAGCGTCGTGAGATCGGGCCACGCGGGCGCCGAGCCATCGCCGCCCAGCTCGTCCTGGTACAGCACCTGCGCGCCCCCGGGCGAGAGCCGGAAGCCGGTCATCACCTCGTCGAAGATCAGCAGCGCGCCGTGCTTCCACGTCAGCTCGCGCAGGCCGCGCAGAAAGCCCGTGGCGGGCAGCACCGTTCCGGCGTTGCCCACCACGGGCTCCAGGATGATGCAGGCGATCTGGTCTGGGTGGTTGGCGAACGCAGCCTCCACGGCCCCGAGGTCGTTATACGGCAGCGCCAGCGTGTGCATCGCTGTTTCCGGCGGGACACCGGCCGAGCCTGGAATGCCAAACGTCGCTACGCCGGAGCCGGCTTTGACCAGCAGCGCGTCCGCGTGGCCGTGATAGCACCCCTCAAACTTGATCACAAATGACCGGCCAGTGTAGCCGCGCGCCAGCCGGATGGCCGACATGCAGGCCTCGGTGCCGGAGCTGGTAAACCGTAGCTTCCGGATCGATGGGAAACAGCGCTGCACGAGTTCTGCGAGGTCAGCCTCGGCCGCCGTGCTGGCACCGAACGAGGCAGACCGCCCCGCCGCATCGCGAATGGCTGCCACCGCCGGCGGAAACGCATGGCCCAGCAGCATGGGGCCCCACGAACCGAACAGGTCGACGTAGCGATTGTCATCGGCGTCGGTGAGGTAGGCGCCTTCCGCGCTGGCCACAAACGGCGGATGCCCACCCACAGCCCGGAACGCACGCACGGGGGAATCCACACCGCCGGGAAGAAACCGCTCAGCCCGGGACTGCAAGGCAGCGGAACGCGAAAGCGAAAGAGACATAGAACTCCAGTATAGGAAGAACGAACAACCGCTGACGCAAAGAGCGCCACGAGACCGCAAAGGTCCGCCACGGATGCCGTCGCGAACCTCCGCGTTCCCTTCGCGCCCGTTGCGTCAGAGGTTGTTATTGCATCGCCGGCACAGGCGTCAGGTACAGCATGAAGCCGAGCAGGAGCACCAGCGCCAAAAAGAGAATCAGCGTGCGGGTGTGCGGCGTCTCCGGGGCATCGTTGGTGAAGCAGCGCCATCCCATACC
>CAXTRU010000301.1:0-4717 GCA_964246665.1 uncultured Acidobacteriaceae bacterium | reverse complement strand
GGTCAAGCATGTTGGTAACGACGCTTTGATTCGGTGATGTTTCGCAAGCGATCTACACGGATTGGGGACGGTAATGAACCGTCCTCTGTTCTTTGCCGCTACCTGGACTCGCGAACCTAGTCCCACCGGTTCATTCTGTGTTGAACCTTGATCTCAACAACAGGTGTCCTAGGACACTAGGAGTTATACCTTCGTGAGCAACTACCGATCCGTAGTGTGGACCTTTCTCGCTGCCTTTTTATTGACGCCATGGCTTGTTGCGCAGCAAGCCATGACGCCGCCGGAGGTGGAGAACGAGCAGGTTCTTGGCATCAACAAGGAGCCGTACCATGCCACGCTGATGCCGTACAAGGACCGCGGCGAGGCGTTGGTGGCCGATCGGCGGGCTTCGAGCTGGGCTGAGAGCTTGAATGGCTCGTGGAAGTTTCATTGGGTGCCGCGGCCGGAGGAGCGGTCGGTTGACTTCTACAAGCCCAGCTACGACGTGAGCGCGTGGAAGGAGATCCCTGTTCCCTCCAACATGGAGGTGCAGGGCTACGGCACGCCGATCTATACGAACTTCACCTACCCGTTCAAGAAGGATTGGCCGCGCGTTACCAGCGAGCCGCCCAAGGAGTACACGACCTACCGGGAGCGCGATGCGGTGGGCAGCTATCGCCGCGAGTTTGGGGTGCCGTCCTCGTGGAACGGCCGCCGCATCTTCCTCACCTTCGACGGTGTTGACGCGGGATTCTTCATCTGGGTAAACGGGAAGAAGGTCGGCTATAGCGTGAACAGCCGCAACCCAGCGGAGTTCGACCTGACCTCCTACGTGACTCCGGGGAAGAACTTGCTGGCGGTGGAGGTGTACCGGTTTACGGCGGGCAGCTACATGGAAGACCAGGACATGTGGCGACTGAGCGGCATCTTCCGCAACGTGACGCTGTGGAGCGCGCCGCAGGTGCACATCCGCGACTTCAGCGTGAACACGGACCTGGACGGCAGCTATCGCGATGCGGTTCTGAAGGTTTCGGCCAAGGTGAAGAACTACTCCGGAACAGCCGAGCCGGCACGGCGACTCCAGGTGGAGCTCGTGTCGCAGGGAGGGAAGGCGGATCTCGAACAGACGTCGGTGGATGTGCCTGCGCTGGGCCCGGGCGAGGAGCGTGTGGTCACCGCTTCGTTGCAGGTGAAGGACCCGGCAAAGTGGACCGCAGAAACCCCGAACCTGTACACAACCGTTCTGTCGCTGACGAACCGCGGCAAGCGTACGGAAATTGTTTCCACGCGCACGGGATTCCGCAAGATCGAGGTCAAGAACGCGGTGTTCATGATCAACGGCGTGCCCGTGAAGCTAAAGGGTGCGGATCGCCATGAGAACTGGCCCGACACCGGCCACTATGTTTCAGAAGAGCGCATGGTGCGCGACCTGGAGCTGCTGAAGCAGGTGAACGCGAACCATGTGCGCACGTCGCACTACACGGACGATCCGCGGTGGTATGAGCTTGCGGATCAGTACGGGATTTATCTGGTAGCGGAAGCCAACGTGGAGTGCCACGGATACATGGGGGTCCTGGACCGGGAGCCGCGGTACGAGAAGAGCATCGTGGACCGGAACGTGGCGAACGTGGAGAACCTCAAGAATCACGCCTCTGTGGTGGTGAGGTCGCTTGGCAACGGGTGTGGCGGCGGCAGCAGTTTTCGCACGGCCCTGCAGGCGGTGCGAGCGATCGACTCCACGCGGCTGACGCACTATGAGCCGTTCGGCGGCGGTGCCAACCTGCCCACCGATATTGAAAGCCACATGTACACCAACACGCGCGAACTGGAGGCGGACGGCAAGGATCCGAAACGGACAAAGCCGCTGTACCTATGCGAGTACGCGCATGCGATGAATAACTCCATGGGATCGGTGGCGGATTACAACGACCTCTTCGACAAGTACCCGACACTGATGGGTGGCGCCATTTGGGAGTGGGAGGATCAGGGCATCTGGAACGGGCGCGATCCGAACCATCAGTTCATGGCCTATGGCGGGGGTTTCGGCGACTACCCCAACGACAAGTACTTCATCCACAAAGGCGTGGTCTTCTCCGACCGTACGCCGAAGCCGCACTACCCCGAGTTGAAGCGAGCGTACCAGTGGGTGAGCTTTACGCCTGTCGATCTTGAACATGGCAGGATCGGCATCAAGAATCGTTATGCGTTTACCAATCTGAATCAATTTGTGCCGCACTGGACGCTGAGCGAGGACGGCGTGCCGGTCGACCAGGGCACCCTGGCACCTGTGGATCTGGCACCCGGTGCGAGCACCGAGGTGACCTTGCCGTACAAGGTCCCGTCCCCCAAGCCGGGGCGCGAGTACTTCGTGCAGTTTTCGTTCGAGCTGGCCAAGCCGGAGATCTGGGCGAAGGCGGGCTACGAGGTTGCCACCGAGCAGTTCACCCTGCCCGTCTCGTCCAATGCCAAGAGGATGTATGCGCAGACCGGTGGGGCTGTCACGCTGACCCAAGATGACAAGGCCATCACCGTGGCAGGTGACCGGTTCAGTGTTGTGTTTGACAAGGGCCAGGGCACGATTGCACAGCTGACGCGCGACGGGAAGCCGATGCTGGTGGAGGGTGGCGGGCCCAAGCTTTACCTTTGGCGGGCGCCGCACCGCAACGACGATGTGTGGGCTTCCAGGGCGTGGGATAAGTACGGAATCAACACGCTTCAAACGACCGTGAAAAGCATGAAGGCGACGCAGCTGAACGGGTCCTCAGTTTTGGTGGAAACAACGCTGCTGGAGCAGGGGCAGGCTGGATGGTCGGCAACCTACACGGTGGCGTATACCGTTGCGAGCGATGGGACCATCGCGGTGAAGAACAACTTCGTACCCTCTGGAGAAAAGATTCCCCTGGCGAGGATCGGTGTTCGTTTGCAGTTGAACAAGAGCTACGACCAGTTCACCTACCTGGGGCGTGGGCCCATGGAAAACTATTCCGATCGGGATCGAGGATCGGACGTGGGGCTGTACTCAAGTTCCGTCCGGGAGCAGCTGACGCCGTATCCGAAGCCGATGGAATCGGGCAACCATGAGGACACGCGTTGGGCTGCCCTGGGAGGCACCGGCCTGCCGACCCTGATGGCTGTGGGCGATGGTAAGCCGCTGCAGGTGTCCGCGCTTCCGCTGAGGGACGAGGATCTGGATGGACCGGCGCACTCGGTCGATCTCCCGCCGAGCACCTCCACCGTGGTGACGCTGGATACACGCACGCTGGGTGTGGGCTCCAACAGCTGCGGTCCGCGGCCGTTGGCGCAGTACATGGTGTGGTCGGAGCCGACCGAGTTCGCCTATGTGTTGCGGCTTCTTCCCGCCGGCGATCACAACTATGCCGCTGCCGCGAGAGCACCTGTTCCGGAGACGAGCCGCGGCGAGGTTGCCAGTCAACGATAGGCGGCCTGCGCGGGCTCGCGAGAGAGGGGACGTGTGGGATCGATCTTTGATGTAGGCGAAGCTGGGTTGTGGTCGAGACGCCGATTCGTTCAGATCGGCGGCTCGGCTGCAGCCGGTGGCGCGTTATCGTCTTGGCCGGCGTTTTCGGTTGCGGCTCCCGCGGGAACTCACAGGGCGGGGACGTATACCAATCCGGTGATCGCGGGCGATCACCCGGATGCGGGCGCGATTCGGGTGGGGGACGACTACTACCTTACCCATACGACGGATAACTACACGCCGGGACTTCTGATCTGGCACTCGCGCGACCTGGTGCACTGGAAGGTCGCCGGCGCGGCGCTGGATGCGTACTACGGCGCGGTGTGGGCGCCTTTCTTATGCGAGTACAAGGGCGTGTTCTACATCTACTACCCCTGCGACGGACGGATCTCCGTGGTACACGCGCCGAGTCCGCTGGGTCCGTGGAGCAAGCCGATCGCATTAGGGGTAAACGGCATCGATCCGACGCACGGTGCCACGCCTGACGGGCGCCGCGTGCTGTACCTTGCGGGTGGCGCCATGGCGGAGCTCGCCGACGATGGACTGTCCGTAAAGACGCAGCCTCGAAGGGTACTGGAGCCCTGGCCGATCCCGGAAAACTGGCAGGTGGAATGCGAGTGCCTGGAGGCGCCGAAACTGGCCTTCCACAACGGCTACTACTACCTGAACATCGCCGAAGGGGGCACCTCAGGGCCGCCCACGAGTCATATGGTGCTTTCGGCTCGCAGTCGCAATGTCGATGGCCCATGGGAGTGGTCGCCCCACAACCCTGTGGTGCACACCTACGACAAGAGCGAGACGTGGTGGTCCAAGGGCCACGGCCGACTGGTGGATGCCGCCGATGGGTCGTGGTGGATGACCCTGCACTCCTACCAGAACGGGCTGCAAACGCTGGGCAGGCAGATCCTGCTGCTGCCGGTGGTGTGGACCGCGGATGGATGGTACAAGGTGCCGGAGGGCATCTCGGCCGGGGGACCGATTCCCAAGGCGCATCTACAAGCAGAACCGGCGCCGGAGGCGATCTCGGGTTTCCCTGGGCAGACGCTTGATCTGCAATGGCAATTTTGGCGCGGGTACGACCCGAATCGCTTCCACGTTGCCGATGGCGTGCTGACGCTTGCGGCCCATACGGATAGCCTCCGGACCACGTCGCCGATGACGCGCGCCGCGACGGATCGGACCTACACGGTGGAGGTCGAGGTGGAGACGCCGCCAGGCTGTGAGGCTGGGCTGCTTCTGTTTTATGACAACAACCATTGC
>CAXTRU010000300.1:0-4727 GCA_964246665.1 uncultured Acidobacteriaceae bacterium | reverse complement strand
CTTGCGGAGAGGTTGGGCGGGGTTGCCGCTGTAGACGGTCCAGGGTTGGAGGTCGCGGGTGGCGACCGAGCCCAGGCCTAGTACAGCACCTTCGCCGACCTGCACGCCGGGGGCGACCATGGCGCGGGCACAGATCCACGCATACGGCTCCAGGCGCATGCGGAAGGCGAGCAGGGGGAAGGCCGGGTCGTTGTAGTCGTGGGTGGCGCCGCAGAGATAGGCGTTTTGCGACAGGATGACGTGGGAGCCGAGCTCGACCGGTGAGGGGTTGTAGATCTCGACGCCATCGCCGGCGGCGACGTGGTCGGCGCAGACGAGGTTCCACGGCGCCCACACGCGGGAGCCGGGATAGAAGTGGCAGTCCGGGCCGAGCTGCGCACCGAAGAGGCGGAGCAGGGCGGCACGCCAGGCGTGTAGTGGGCGTGGCGAGAGGCGATATAGCAGCAGCCAGCAGACACCCCAGACGGCGCGGCGGGCACGGTTGCCGAGGGAGAACGCTGGGCGAGTGTAGGCGTCGGCGCCATGTTCGGAGCCGATGTGGTCGGAGGCGCGGTAGTCGGCGCGGCGAGGCATCAGCGGATCTCCGCGGCTTCTGAGCCTGCCACGCTGGGTTCCGCGGTGGGGGAAAAGCGGGTCTCTCCACTGCGCTTCGCTTCGGTCGAGATGACAGAGGAAGAGGGCTTGGCTTCGGTTGAGATGACAGAGGAAGAGGGCTTGGCTTCGGTCGAGGTGACAGGGGATGAGGGGTTCGCTTCGGTCGAGATGACAGAGGGAAGGGGCTTCGCCTCGGCCGAAATGACAGTAGGGGAGGAGGGCTTGGCTTCGGTCGAGGTCACCGGGAGTCGCTGGGAGGGAAGCCTATTCCAGTCCAGGAAGCTGTCCTGTGACTCGAAGAGGCGGAGGATGGCTTCGGTGTTGCGGCGCATGTCGTAGTGCTGGTGGAAGGTGTCGAGCGCGCGGTGGGCCATCCGGTCGCGCTCGGCAGGCGTGAGGGCCAGCCAGCGCGTGAGCAGATCGCGTGTGCCTTCGAGTGTGTCGGGGGCGACCAGCGCGCAGCCGGCGGCGTCCACGTCGGGTGCGATGTTGACGGGATCGGCCAGCAGGACGGGGCGGGCGGAGGCGAGTGCCTCGACGGCAGCGATGCCGAAGTTCTCCTGGTGCGAGGGCAGGATGAACGCATCGCAGGCAGCCAGGGCGCCCCACTTGGTATCACCCTGAATCATGCCCGGCCAATGAACACGGTCCGCCACGCCGGCCTGAAGCAGGGGAGCCTCAAGCTGTGGGCGCCAGTGGGTGGGATCCGGACCGGCCATCACGAGGTGAAGCGCAGGGTGCATGGGGGCGATCTCCGCGAAGGCTTGCGTGAGGAGGTCGCAACCTTTTTTGGGGTGAAGGCGGCCGAGGAACAGGAGAAAGCGCTTGCCGACGAGGTTGGGGCAGCGCTCGTAAAAGGCGTCGAGCAGGCTTTCCCGAGGCGCTGGGGGCCGCTCGGAACCCAAAGGCACAACCAGCGGGCGCCAGGTATGGAGCCAGAAGCTCTGCGCGGCAAGGTCGCGCTCAAGGCCGGTGGTGAACAGCACGCGATGCGCGCGACGAAGCACCCAGTACTCCGCAGAAAGCCAATAGAGCCATTTTTTTGCGTGTTTCGCGGGGAAGGTGCGCTTGAACCAGGGGTCCAACATGCCGTGCGCGAAGACCATGTAGGGCACATGGCCGGCAAACGCGAGCATGGCGCCCAACCCGGTGTACTCCCAAAGCCCGTGGACGATGACACCGTCAAAGCGATGGCGATTGGCGCGAAGCCAAGAAAGAAACTTTGGGCTGTACCAGCGCTTCTGCGGGCCGCCGAGGGCGTGTACAGGGAAAGGCAGGTCGGGCAGGAACGGAGCGGCGGGATCGTCCAGGGTGGCGAGCTCGGCGGTGTAGCCCGCAGGTGCGTAGCGGATCAGCATGCGGATGGCCTCGCTGGGGCCGCCGGCGGCGGGGTTGATGGTGCCGACGATGTGGAGGATCCTCATGCAGGCTGAACGCCTTCAGGATAGCAATCGGCGCTGCGGGCGGAGCTCATGCGCGAAGCTTGCCGGTCGTATGAGCCAGCGCGCGACGAAGGCCACGGACGTCAGCCTCAAAGTCCCAGGTGGCGATGTGTTCGGCCGCGGCGGCACCCATGCGGCGCGAGGTCTCGGGCGAGTGCAGCGTCTGGGCGAGCGCGCGGGTGAGGGCCGCAACGTCCCCCACGGGGTAGGTATACCCGGTAATTCCGTCGCGGACGAGATCGGGCGCGGCGCCTACATCCGAGGAAGCGATGACGGCGCAACCGGCGGCCATGGCCTCGTTCACGATGAGTCCCCAGGGTTCATGCCGCGAGGGCAGCACGAAGACGTCGGCCAGGGCAAAGAAGGCGGGGAGTTCCGTTTGGTTGCGAAACCCGAGGAAACGGGCGTCGTTGAGGGCCAGGGTGCGCGCGAGCTGTTCGAGGGATGGCCGCTCTTCCCCATTGCCGATGACGAGGACGTAAGGGCGTAGGGAGGTCGTCTGACGGAGTCGGTCGACAGCCAGCAGAAGGTGATCGGCATGTTTGCGCGTTTGCAGCTTTGACGCGAACAGGATCACCGGGCGATCCGGCGCAAGATTGCAGTCGGCCCGCAAACGTGGCAGATCGGAGAGAGCTTCGGCTGCTTTGCGGGCGAAGAAGGCGTTGTCGACCGCGTAGGGCATAGGGAACTGCGGGAGGTCGTCGCCGAGCGACTCGCGCCAGTACGCGGCGTTGCGGGAGCCGATGGGCAGTGTGGCGGCGATCATGGGGCGTAGCGCCCGGAAGAAGGCGCGCTTGGCCGCAAGCTTCAGCGGGCTGCGCGTGCGGTCACCTGACCAGCTTTCTGCCCGCAGCAACACGGGGATGCCGAGGCTGGAAGCGGCGACGATGCCACGCAGGGCGTTCAGCGTGGCGTAGCCATGGACCCAGAGCGCGTCATAGGCGGCACTTCCTGAAGTGTGGCGCAGCGGGCGAAGGAGGTTGCGGCTCAGCGGGGTCGTCGCGGAGACGGTACCGTTGTCGCGCAGGGCGGGCAGCACCTGAGAGCGGTAGCCCTCCAGCAGCGGCACATCCCAGGAGACCTCGACCCCGAAGCCCTCGTCGCGGTAGCCGCGGGCGGAGAAGTCCGACCCAAACAGGACGGTGAGATCGATATCGGGCTCCCGTGCAACGCGCCGCAGCAGGGGAGCCTGATATTGGATAGGGTGGCTGACCAGGTAGGCGAGACGAACACGGCGTGTCACAGTCAAAGCGCCCGTGCGTTCAGCGAAGTTGATAGAAGAGCGCGATGCTGAAGGAGACCAGGCCAAGGACCGACCCGAGGCTGCCATTGGCCAAGCTGCTCTTGAAGGCGCTGGGTGGCAGGAACACGATATCGTTAGGCTCCATGATGGGATCGGGCTTTTTGCCGTAGAGCACGTCCTTGATGTTGAGCGTGGTCACGGTGCGGTGGTCGCCCACGGTGCGGATGATGTGAAGCTCACCGTACTTGGCATCCCAAACCGGTCCACCCACCATCGCCGAGACCTGCGTCAGGGTGAGCGGGTTGTAGTTCGTCATTTGCACAACGCCGGGGCTGCGGAACTCGCCTGCCACATAGATGACGCCAAGATGCGAGACCAGAACTGTGTCTCCGGCGAAGACCGGAACCAAGCCCGCCCGGCTGTGGGCCGGGTCTGTCCCAAGTTCGACCGAGATGGGCTCTGCCCGGCCTGGACGGATGATCTGCACGGTACGGCTGGCGGTGTTCGGCAAACCACCGCCTGTGGCGATGATGCCGTACAGCGTACGGGCGCCGGCCACCGGAACCACGGCGTGCATCTCGCCGCCAAGGGTAACCACAGAGCTAGGGCTTTCGCCGCTGACCCCAAGGATGACCTGCGGGTCGCGGTACATGCCGGCAGCATCCAACTGCCGCGCGATGGCGATCTCAGCCTGCGTGATGCTCATACCTTCCAGGTGCACAACACCGAGAAGGGGAAGCAGGACGGTGCCGTCAACAGAGATACGGCCTGAGAAGTTGTAGTCTGTATCGCCAAACAGACGGATGGTGATCTGGTCACCTGCGGCCAGCAGCGTCTCCGGCGTTTGGGGGTAAAGGACGCTTTGGTCCGCGGTGAGGGTCGTCCCTGAACTGGGAGCAACGGCGGGCGTCGATGGGGTGCTCTGCGCCGGGGAACCGACACTCGGTGAGGAAGGGCTGGCCACCTGTGCGAAGGCGACACCACCCAAGAGGCACAGGGAGAGCGCAAGGCAGGGTCCCGCCAACGCGACACGGCGGAGGATCTTGCGGGAATGGGAAAAGAAGTTCACTTGGCACCATCCTCTCGCGAAGCGCTGTTGCCCTGGGACTCCCAGGCGTTGCCGTCCACACCGGAGGACGCATAGCCCGCATAACCGGAATAGCCGTAGTAGGAGTAGTACTCCGGCGAGCTGAGATCGACTGCATTGAGCGCGATGCCGGCCAACTTGGCGCCGGAGCGAAGCAGGAGGTCGCGCGCACGCCGCACCGCGTGCTTAGTGGACTTGCCGTGGCGCACGATCAGCACCACCGCGTCGGCCCCACGCGCCAACACCACGCTATCGGTCACTGACAGCAGCGGCGGGGAATCCATGACGATGTGGGTATAGATGCCGCGGCTCTCTTCCAGCAGTCGCCGCATGGCGTCGGAGCTGAGCATCTCTGTCGGGA
>CAXTRU010000299.1:0-4737 GCA_964246665.1 uncultured Acidobacteriaceae bacterium | reverse complement strand
CCTCCGTCAGGCGAGGCTGGTTGCACAATGGATGCTGATCGGCTTCATACACGGCGTGATGAACACGGACAACACGTCGATCTCCGGCGAGACCATCGACTACGGGCCCTGCGCCTTTATGGAAGCGTACGATCCGGACCAAGTGTTCAGCTCCATCGACGCCCAGGGCCGCTACGCCTACGCTAACCAGCCCCAGATGGTGCTATGGAACCTGATGCGCTTGGCGGAGACGCTGCTGCCGCTGATTGAGGCGCATGAGGGCAGCGCCGACGCCGCGATGACCTCCGTGCAGGACGCCCTCGGCGCGTTTGCCCCGCAGTTTCAGGCAGCCCACCTCGCCGGCTTGCGCCGCAAGCTCGGCTTCACGGTGGAAGACGACGTCGATGGCGCGCTCGCACAGGACCTGCTGGACCGCATGGCCGCCCACGGGGCCGACTTCACCCTGACCTTCCGCCGGCTTTGCGACGCCGCGGCCGGTCCGGAGGGCGACGCCGCCGTCCGCATCCTGTTTGCCGACCCCACCGCTTACGACAGCTGGGCCGCCCTGTGGCGCAACCGCTTGAAGCAGGAGCCCATCAGCCCCGGGGACCGGGCCGCCCGCATGCGCGCGGTCAATCCGGCGTTCATCCCGCGCAATCACCTGGTGCAGGAAGTCATTACCGCCGGGGTGGAGCACCAGGACTTTGCTCCGTTCCACAAACTTCTGGAGGTCGTTATGCAGCCCTTTAGCGACCGGCCCGGACTGGATCACTACACTGCCCCAGCCCGGCCGGAGCAGCGGGTCACCCAGACCTTCTGCGGAACGTAACCGCTGCGTCTTCAGACGCCTGGCCGGCAGCGCCCGCCCGCGCCGCACTTCCTCAGGTTAGGATGGAGCACGTCTGTCCACGTGGGTAGGCGGGAGGTCAGGCTTGAACTGGATCGTTCTTCTCGGCATCGTCACCGGCAGCCGCACCATGACGGCCATGGCGGTTGTCTGCTGGGCCGCCTGGTTCGGCGTACTGCCGGAGCGTGGCTGGGCCGTTTGGACGAACTATCTCGTCTCAGCGCTGGTGTTTACCGGCTTTGCGATTGGCGAGTACATCGGCGACACGCGCCCTTCCACGCCCAGCCGCAAGGCGCCCGGCCCCTTGGCGGCGCGGCTGGTCTTCGGGGCGCTGGTCGGGGCGCTCGCGGCCACAGCGATGTATGAGCCCGTCGCAGGTGGCGTGCTGGGCGGCGCGATCGGCGCCCTGATCGGCGCTTACGGCGGCTACGCGCTGCGGGTTGCGGGTGCGCGGCGCCTCGGGCGTGATCTTCCCGTGGCCCTCACGGAGTCCTTCGTGGTCTTGCTGCTCGCCCTTTACGCCGTGTGGGGCTTCGCCAAGGCATTCTGGTCGATCTATGGCGCGGCGCCGTTTAGGCGATGTACCTAGGGCTTGTTCGCCAACACGATTCGGGGGATGGCCGCGTAGTCGTTGAGAAAGCGGATGTCGAGCCACCCGGCCAGCAACCCGGCCAGGCTTTCCTTTTGGCCAAAGCCGAATTCCATCGCCAGCAGGCCCCCGTGACGAAGTGCCTGCCAGGCCTGCGGGATCAGCCTGCGGTAGACCTCCAGTCCATCGTCCCCGGCGAACAAGGCAAGGTGCGGCTCAAAGTCGCGCACCTCGGGCTGCAGGGCGGAGGCGTCACCGGCAGGCACATAGGGCGGGTTGGAGATCACCACATCGAAGCTCCCCGAGGCAGCCTGCGGCGGTAATGCGGATTGCAACAGATCCGACTGGACAAAGCGCACCTGACTCTTCAAGGCCAGCCGCTCAGCATTGGCCGTTGCGACGCGCAGAGCGGCTTCTGACAGGTCCACGGACCAGACCTCCGCGTCGGGCAGCATCTTCGCAAGCGCCAACGCGATCGCCCCCGAACCCGTCCCCACGTCAACAATCCGCAGGGCGCCGCCCTGGTCTTGACCGGTGTGCACCGCCGACACATGCTGCCGGATCCAGCCCAGCGCCGCTTCCACCAGCAGTTCCGTTTCAGGCCGCGGGATCAGCACGTCCGGCGTGACGTGGAGTTCCATCCCGAAGAACTCCTGCCGACCGGTCAGGTACTGCAACGGCTCGTTTGCCTGACGGCGGGACACCAATGCGTCAAAGTGGGCCAGCGTCTCCGGCGGCAGATCTGTTTCAGGGTGAGCCAGCAGCCACGCGCGATCGCGTCCTGCAAGGTGGACCAACAACGTTTCCGCATCGCGGCGCAGGATGCGCCGGCTCGTCTCATCCAGAAGTTGTTTCAGGGTCATGGAGCGTGTGCGCGGGTGAACCGGCACTTCGCCCAGTATCGCAGGCTTGCGGTGCCAAAGCCCTCACGCGGCGTTAAGCAGCGCGCTTCAGCGACTCCGTCCAGCAGCTGCGTTCAAACTCGAGCATCGCCGCGTGCAAACGGCGTTCGTCCGCACGCAGGAGCCCGCGGTAGGCGTCGACCGTAGTCTCCAGCCGTTGGCGCAGTATCTTCGGCGAAACTTGCGTACCGTTACTCATGAGTCATAAGACGCAGCTACGCCGCCGCGAGACAAACGTTTGCATACAACCAAGGTGGTACGTGGGATGACACGGAAGGCTGATCCTGCCCCAGCTTCACTGTGTGGTTGACGCCCATGCTCCGCATTGACGGGCGTGAAAACCTCAATTAGGCGAGCGCAACGACGGCCCGTGCAAGCTCGATACTGAAGCCATGGAGACCGTGAGCCCCGCCACACCCGGCATCGCCGACATCGAAGCCCGCCTCGCACCCCTTCGCACCCGCTTAGCGGCTCACCCGCTGTATGCCTCCATCCGCACGCCCGCGCACCTGCGGCTCTTCATGGAATCGCACGTGTATGCCGTGTGGGACTTTATGAGCCTGCTGAAGGCGCTGCAGCGCGCCCTCACCTCGGTGGAGGTGCCCTGGGTGCCTTCGCCGCTGCCGGCCAGCCGGCGCTTTGTGAACGAGATCGTCCTGGGCGAAGAGTCGGATGAGTACGAGGGCCGCCCAGCCAGCCACTTTGAGCTCTACCTGGAGGCGATGGCCCGCGCCGGCGCCGATACCCGGCCCATGAGCGCCGTTTTGCAGCACGCCCGGCTGGGCAAGCTCGTGCTGGAGGGCGTACCCGCGGCGGCGCGCGCCTTTGTGGAGACGACCTTCCGCGTGATCCGCGAGGGCTCCATCGCCGCCCAGGCCGCGTCGTTCACCTTTGGCCGCGAGGACGCGATTCCGTCGATGTTTCGCTCCATGGTGCGGGACCTGAACCGCGAGATGGACGGCGACCTCGCCCAGTTCGTGTGGTATCTCGAGCGCCACATCGAGGTCGATGGCGACGAACACGGCCCGCTCTCGCTCCGCATGGTCTCCGACCTCTGCGGCGACGATCCCAACCTCTGGGAAGAAGCAGCCCAGGCCGCCGAAGAGGCCCTGACCGCCCGCCTCGCCCTGTGGGACGGCATTTTCGCGCAGATTCAGACTCAGATCTAGGGCCCGAAGGTCCAGGTTTGATCTCCGCGTGAGCGCGATATCATGCGAGGGAAGCGGCATCGAGGTGAACCATGGCAAGTTCCACGCTTGTTTCGCTAAGTGATTACCTCAAGACATCGTATCGCCCGGATCGGGACTACCTCGAAGGCGAACTCAGGGAGAGGAACTTGGGCGAGCGGCCCCACGCCAAGCTTCAAAAGTACATTCTCGTGACTTTCACCCTGCACGAGGAAACGTGGGGTGTCATCCCGCTTCCCGAGCAGCGGGTGCAGGTGCGGCCCGAGCGCTTTCGCATCCCGGACATCTGCGTCGTGAGGTCGTCTGACCCCGATACGCCCATCGTGACGGTTGCTCCGCTACTCTGCGTTGAAATCCTGTCCAGTGAGGACACGCTCTCTTCCATGCAGGAGCGGGTGAACGACTACGCTGCCATGGGTGTCGAGCATATTTGGGTCGCCGATCCTGCAAAACGGCTCGCCTACTTCGCCGGCCCGAACGGCTATACCCCGGAAACATCGGCTCTCAGCATCCCCGGCACATCGATCACGATCTCGGTTCCCGAGATGTTTGCGCGGCTCGACCGCAAGTAAGACCGTTTGCGGCCAAATGCCTATAAGCGGCAGATCAGCAACTCACGCTCGTACACCATCTCCGGCGGTAGGTGGCCATGCAATTGGATAAAGAGACGTTCATGCCCCATGACCTCCTCCTTCCATTGTTCGCGGTCAACAGTCTCCAACAGTGCAAAGGTTTCGCGCGGGAAGTTCATGCCCGCCCAGTTCAGGTCGTCGTAGAACGGCGTCCAGCCGATCGGCGTTTCGCGGCCCGGGACACGTCCGCGTACGCGGTCCACGATCCACCTCAACACGCGCAGGTTTTCGCCGAAGCCCGGCCAAAGAAACTTGCCGTCGGCGTCCTTGCGAAACCAATTGACGTGGAAGATCTTCGGCGTGGCGCTTAGGTCGCGGCCCATGCGAATCCAGTGCCGGAAGTAGTCGCCCATGTGGTACCCGCAGAAGGGCAGCATGGCCATCGGGTCGCGGCGCACCTGGCCCACGGCACCAGCGGCCGCGGCCGTCGTCTCCGAGCCCATGGTCGCACCCATGTACACGCCATCCACCCAGTTAAAGGCCTGGTACACCAGCGGCAGCGTCGTCGGACGGCGCCCGCCGAAGACGAAGGCGCTGATCGGCACACCCTCCGGACTCTCCCATTGCGGGTCGATCGACGGGCACTGCGCGGCGGGCGCGG
>CAXTRU010000298.1:0-4742 GCA_964246665.1 uncultured Acidobacteriaceae bacterium | reverse complement strand
GCGTTCTACTTTCGCAACAACGCGAACAGCTTCTACGTGCCGGTGAGCCTGCTTGTGCCGGGGTCGCAGATCCCCTTCACCAAGGGTAAAGACCAGGACAAGGCCACGCTGGATGTGTTGGGGCAGGTGAAGAACGCGCAAGGCATCACGGTGGGCAATGTGCGCGACACGGTGAAGCTGGCCGTGGACCAGGCACAGCAGGTGCAACGGCGAACCATTCAGTACTCCACCGGCTTTACGCTGGCGCCCGGGCGCTACCACCTGAAGTTTGTGGTGCGCGAAAACGAGACCGGCAACCTGGGCTCGTTTGAGACCGACCTGCAGGTGCCTGACCTGAAGAAGGTGCCGGTAAAGTTGAGCTCTGTTGTGCTGGCCAGCCAGCGCACGCCGAACGCCGCAAAGAACTCACCCAACCTGTTGGTGCGCGATGGGCAGGAATATGTGCCCAACGTGGCGCACGTCTTTCGGCAGGGACAGCACCTGTACTTGCTGTATGAGCTCTACGACCCGGCGCACAACAAGGACGCGGCACAATCGGCGGTGGCACCGGGGTTGACGCGGCGCGAGGGCGGACCGGTGCATGTGCTGACGTCGATCGAACTGTTATCGGGCGGCGTGAAGGTGTTTGAAACGCCGCTGGTGACGGCCGATGTGGTCAACGTGCCGGGGCGGGAAGCGGTGGCATTTCAGTTCGATGTGCCGCTGGCGGACCTGAAGCCCGGCAACTACGTTTGTCAGGTGAATGTGATCGACGATGCGGGTGGAGCGTTCGCCTTTGCGCGGCTTGCGTTGCGCGTGCAGGGTGCGGCTCCGCCGGCGCCGGCGGCTGCGTCCGCGCCTAACCCCGCGGGCAGATAAAGCTGCGGTTGCTGCCGTGTCAACAGATCGGAGGGGCATTGACGAAGTGCCTCCTGGAAGCGGACTATGTTGGCGTTTGCACGGGGGAGGTCACCCATGCACCATATGCGCCGTCATTCTGCCACCATCGTCCTCGCTCTGAGCGCCGCCTTCGCCCTCAGCACCGCCGCTTTCGCCCAAACCGACATGAGCCTGAGGGCACGCCCGGCCGCGGACCTCCACAGCACCGAAGAATGGAAGCTGATCGCATCGCATCTTCCAGACCCTGTCACCGCCCCCTCCGCAAAGCTGGAAATGGCCGGCGACGTGCTGCGTGCGCGGCGCTTCCCTGAAGACGCGATCACCTTCTATAAGGCGGCTGTCATCAACGGCGGCGACCGCAGCCGCTTGCTGAAGAAGGAAGGCGTCGTTCACCTGGAAATGCAAAACGGGTTGATCTCACGGCTGTGCTTCCAACAGGCGGTGAAGATCAACAAAAAGGACGCCGAGGCTTGGAACAACCTGGGCGCCTCCGACTTTATGCTGGGCAACACGCGCGATGCGATCGGCGAGTATAAGCGTGCGGTGAAGCTGAGAAGGACGTCGGCGGTGTTTCACTCCAATCTGGCGCTGGCCTACTTCGAGAACAAGGATGCCAAGAGCGCACGCAAAGAGCTGCAACGGGCGTTCTCGCTGGATCCGGACATCCTGCACCACAACGAAAGCGGTGGCTACAACCTGCAGATTCTGGCTTCGACGCACTATGCGGATGTGTGCTTTGAGATGGCTCGCGTGTACGCCGCGCAGGGCGATGCCGAGACCACCATCACATGGCTGACAAAGGCGTCGGAGCGCGGCTACGATGTGCGCCCCGCGATGAAGGCGGACCCGGTGCTTGCGCCCTACCTTGGCCTGGACAGCGTAAAGACCATGCTGGCCAACAACGATCACATGGGCAATAAGGACGTGGCTTCAAAGGGCAAGGCGCCGAGCTTGGGAGCGCAATAGCTGCATCGCTCAAATGCGAGTGCTCGCGCACGGAGCGGCTACCAGCATAAGTTCATCGTGCATCACACAGGTGCGCCCGGCGGTTTGCTCCGTCATTTCGCGGCGTTGCTGGGAGTTTGCGCGATGGCTCTTCGAGGGTTAGCTTCATCTCTGCTGTTTGCCTTTGGTTCGTTGGCGGGTCTGGCGCAACAGACGTTCCCACCCAGTGCTGCCGCCACTGGGCCGATCCGCCTGAACGTGGTGGTCACGGCGGGCGAACGCGGGAAGCCCGTCCCGGAGCTGAATCAAAACAGCTTCACCGTGTTGGACAACGGTGCGCCCCAACGGATCACGTCGTTCCGCGCGCTTTCCGGCCAGTCTGATCCCGTCAAGGTCCTTGTGGTGATCGACGCCGTAAACACCGACTTCCAGCGCGTCGCGTATGAGCGGCAACGGCTCGACATCTTCCTGAAAGCGAACGGCGGCAAGTTGGCGCAACCCACGGCCATGGCCATCTTCACCGACACCGGAACGCAAATACAGCAGGACTTCACCACGGATGGCAACGCGTTAAGCCAGGTGTTGGACAAACAGGTCATTGGCCTGCGCGAGTTGCGGCGCAGCGCGGGTTTCTACGGCGCAGCGGAGCGGCTTGATCTGTCGTTACGAACCGTGAATCAGTTGGTGGACCGCGCGGCGACCGAGCCTGGCCGCAAGTTCATCATCTTTCTCACCCCCGGATGGCCGCTGCTTTCCGGGCCGAATGTGGAGTTCAGCTCCAAGGACCAGGAACGCTTGTATCAGCAGGTGATTAACACCTCCAACGCGCTGCGCCGGGCCAACACAACGCTGTACACGGTGGATCCCTTGGGCGCGGGCGAAGGACCGGGCAGGACTTTTTACTATGAAGAGTTCTTGAAGGGTGTAACGAAGCCTTCGCAGGCGGTGCCGGGTGACTTGGGGGCGCAGGTGCTTGCCGTGCAAAGCGGTGGTCTGTTTCTGAGCAGCAACAACGACATCGATAGGCTGCTGCAAAGGGCGTATGACGATGCAACCGCCGAGTATGAGATCACCTATGATCCGCCGCCGGCCGAACGGCCCAATGAGTATCACAAGGTTGACGTCCGTGTAGCTGACACGCACCTGGTGGCGCGCACGCGGCAGGGATACTACGCACAGCCTTAACTTTTTAGGAAGCTATTTGTAGGGACAGTGGCGGCATTCGGAGTTACAGCAATACCCGCGCCGGAGGTGGTACTGCGCGGTGAACACCACATACGGACCTTCCTGATAGGCATCGCCGGGGATCAGCTCGTCACCCGTGACCCACGTGCGCTCTGTCCCGTCCGCGGGCGGAGTGTGGCAGTCTTCGGCGTTTTCGCGTCGCGTCATGGTCAAGAGAAGAGCGTTGGTGTGGGTGAGGGCGCGGCAGGCGTTGCGCGCGGTGCACAGGCTTCTGCGCGCAGCAGGTCGGCGATGGATCGTCGTGGCGTACGCGGGATCGCAGCCTTGGGCGGCAGGTTTGTCGCGGCGTTAGTCGTGTTGACTTCGTCGACCAGGGCACCGTTGCTGAAGCGCACCTCACGTCCTGGGATAGCTGGGGCTCGGTCGCCCGGCACGAGGATGCCTACGAGGTTGAGCGGATCGGTAGCCGCGAGAACGATAGCCGGCTCTGCGCTGCGGGTTCCCTGCTTGCGCCGTGCTTCGCGCAGACCCTCCACGGCCTCGGGCAGGGCAAACTGCTCGCCAAACGGGCCACTGACGAAGCGGCCGCCACGGATTTCACCGCGGGCCTCCAACCGTCGCAGCACGACGACGTGGTCGCGCCACTTCGGGGCGTTGGCTTCCCGCGCCAGCAGCTCGCGGAAGACCACACCGTAGCGGCACAGCAGAACGCGGGCGTAGCACTCCAAGGAGGTCTGGGCACGGCGCGCGTCCTGGATAGCCTGTTGCGTCGCGTTGAGCTTGTCGCCAGGGCTGGGCTCCGTGTCTGCCAGCAACGACCAGCGGCCGGCGGTGGTGCGGGCGGCGGCGCGCTTGCGCAGGCTGACGGCCGGGATCTGCTCCAGGTGGACGGACTTGCGGCGAGGGTCCATCAACGCGCGCAGCTGGTCGAAGCCGTCGGCGGACGCCAGCCCCGCAGTGGCAAGCTCCCAAAGCGCCGTGGTGACCTGGAGCTTGGACAAGCCGCTGAACCGCTGCAGATCCGCCGTGAAGGCGGCGCCACGCTCCCGCAGCAGCGAGCGCAGCTGGTGAGCTTCAGGGGACAACGACTGCGTGAGCACGGCCTCGCTAACGCCGCGGGCGGTCAGCGAGGACGGCAGCCATTCGGCGGATTCCCGGAGAAAGAACGTGATGGGTGCGGCGCCGGTTGGGATGACACGTCGCGGCGCTTCGGCGTTGGCTTCGGTCCACGCGGGGTGTGGCGAGATGCGTCCCCAGCCGACGATGCCGGCGAGACACAGGTTGTCGAGCCAACGCGGATCGTAGTTCTTGACGCGGGCCGGGAGCAGCGTTCGTTCCCATTCGACGGCGGGCGCTTCGAAGCCTTCCAGTTGCTCCAGCGCTGCGAGGACGCCTTCTTCGCCGCTGAGCTGCGCCTCCGGGGCGACGTGCTGCCATTCATGCAGCCAGCGGTTGAAGACCACCGGTGCGACCGGCTCTACCGACTGACGCAGGCCGGCGAGCGTAAGCCGGTGGATGCGTTGCAGGATGCGGCGCTCGCACCACTCGGTGGCGAAGGGATCGTCGTCTGCGGGCTTGGGTCGTTCGAAGACACCACGCATGGCGAGGCCTTGCATTTCCATGACGAGCAAGGCCTGCGCAATGGGCGCTGGCTGAAGATGCAGTTGCTGGGCAAGGAGGCTCGCCGTGAGCGGGCCGAGCAGTTGCAACCAGCCCTGCAGCAGAGCGGTTGT
>CAXTRU010000297.1:0-4763 GCA_964246665.1 uncultured Acidobacteriaceae bacterium | reverse complement strand
AGCGTACGTTGATCAACCTGGCGTTGGGCCACTGAGACTACGACTCGACAAGAAACAGAGGGAGTGTTGATTACTTCTCCACTGACGAGCTTTCACATGCAGTGAATCGGCGCTCGCCCATCGGCAGTGATGGCCGGCACTGACCTAAGTTGTAGAGACAGCTCCCCACCCTGCCGTCATCCTGGATACAGCGAAGTACTTCTGTGTTCCTTTAGTTGCGGCAACACGCCTCCGAGAGCGCATTGCCCGATCACGGCTGCTTTACATCCTCGCAAGCAAAGGCAAGCGCCTCCACATCGGCGTTACCACAACCTCGAACACTGCCTTGATCTCGAGTTCGCAAGGAGTCGAGAATAGCGCCTCCCATGCTGAGTTTTGGTGCTGCCACATTCTGGATGAACGGGCGTCCGCCTGTGGAGCCGCTGCGTCCGCGCGGCGTGCCGATGCTGCTTGCCGCTTTAGCATTTGCTTTCGGCATCCTGTGTGCCCGGCAATGGCATGGGCCTATGGCGCTGCTGCTGAGTTTTCTGGCTTTGCTGGGCTTCTTTTGTGCGGGCCGACGGTGGGCCAAACGCACTTCTTGGCTTGCCGTTCTTGCGATCTGGGTGACGGTGGGTTGCTGGTGCGCGCAGGTGCAAACGCCCCTCGACCGGCAACTGGCGGTGCACGGCTATGCCGACGGCCTGAGCCGAACGGTGCGGGGCCGGGTCGTCACCGTGCGCTCCTTACGCGAGGTGAGGCCCATACAGGGCGCCCCCGTGCAGCCGCTGGAGCCATGGCAGCTGGAGCCGGGCGGGTGGGAGGCCGACGGCGGCACCCCGATCCAGAGCGTCGATCTCGCGCTGGACGGCGTGGAACGCGTGACGCCGGACGTGTCTGTGATGGATTCGGTGCAGGGCGGGCTTCGCCTGACTGTGATGGGCGGCTCCGTGCCGTTGCGGTGCGGCGACGTCCTTACTGCGCCGGTACGTCTGCGGCAGCCTGAGATCTACCGCGACCCGGGGGCGTTCTCTTACGAGAACTGGCTGCTGGGACAGGGTGTGGGAGCGACCGGAACGACCAAGGTCACCGCGGTCCACGTGTGGGAGAAGCGGAGTCCCGGGCTGCGATGCAGGCTTGGGGAATGGCAGCATTGGGCCGCGTCACGCCTGGAAGCGCTACCCGCGACATCACCCGTCCACAACCTTCCTGCCGCGCTTCGACTTACGCCGGAGGACGCCGGCATGTTGGCGGCGATGCTGTTCGGAGACCGCACTCAGCTGGGGGCCGAGCAGCGAGCCGGCTTCGAGCGCACCGGCACGTTTCATCTCTTTGTCGTCTCCGGGCTCCATGTAGCGATGCTCACCGGAGCCGTAATCTGGCTGCTGCGACAGGCACGCGTGCCGGAGCTCCCTGCGGTCGGCATGACGATTGTGCTGGCGCTGAGCTATGCGTTGTTGACGGGCTTCGGCGTGCCCGCGCAGCGAGCCCTGGCGATGAGTTCGCTGTACCTGATAGCGCGCGCAATCGACCGGCAAGGATCCGGGCTGAACGCGTTAGGTGTGGCTGCGCTGCTGATCCTGGTGGCCGACCCGCGCGCGTTGCACGAAGCCAGCTTTCAGATGACGTCGCTGGTCATCGTCGCCGTGGCAGGCCTGGCTGTGCCTTTGGGCGAGCGTTGGCTCGGGGTCTGGCGCTCCGCGGTTGCTCGCCTAGATGTCGTCGAACTGGACGCGTTTCTGCCGCCGAGAGTCGGCGCGCGACGAGTGCAGCTGCGAATGTGGGGCTCGTTGTGCCGCGATCTTACTGGGCATCGACGCGCAGCAGATGTGCCACGCCTCTGCGTTCAACTGGCGATCACGGTCGCGCAGGCCCTCCTCTTTTCTGCAGCCATTGAGCTGTGCATGGCGCTGCCGATGGCGGTGTACTTCCACCGGCTGGTGCCCTTGGCGCTGCCCGGCAACCTGTTCGTTGCGCCGCTTGCGATGGTGCTGGCCGGGGCTGCGGTGCTGACGTTTGTGCTGGGCCTCTTCGGCCCGTGGCTGGCGGTGATCCCCGCCCTGGTCACCGCGGTTGTACTGCACCTGGTCCGGGCGGTTGTCGGCGCGTTGGGCCATGCGCGGCTCGGCGATCTCCGGGTGCCGTCGCCGCCTGCAGTGTGCATTCTGCTTTGTGGCGCTTTGGCCGTCTTCGCCATATGGGCTTTGCGGGCGCGGCGACCTGCGATGGCTTGGGGTGGCCTGGCGGCGGCGCTGTGTGTGCCGCTTGTGGCACTGTGGCCGGCACCGGCCGGCGTACACGCGGGCGTCCTGGAGGTGACCGCCATCGACGTTGGTCAGGGAGACTCGCTGCTTGTTGTCTCGCCGGAAGGCCGCACGATGCTGGTGGATGCCGGCGGTCCGGTCGGGCGCATTGCCACGAAATGGGACGTCGGCGAGCAGGTGGTTGCGCCCTTCCTTTGGTCGCGCCACCTGCGCCGGCTAGACGCTGTTGTAATCACGCACGGGCACAGCGACCACATTGGCGGCATGCCTGCGGTGCTGCGCGATCTGCGTCCCCGGGAACTTTGGCTGAGCCTTGAGCCTGGCAAGTCGCCCGCCATGCGTGATCTGCTGGCCGAAGCAGACCACCTGGGCATGCAGGTACGCTGGCTGGCCGCCGGCGACGCGTTGCGTTGGGGAGGCATGCAGGCCACGGTTCTTTCGCCCCAGCGCGGCTACGCCAACTACGGCGAAGCGCGTAATGACGACTCCCTGGTGATGCGGCTGGATTGGCAACGAGCCAGCGTGCTGCTGGAAGGCGACGCCGAAGCGCCCAGTGAAGCGGCGATGGTGGCCAGCGGGCGCTTGCAGCCAGTCAAACTGCTAAAGGTGGGGCATCATGGCAGCCGCACATCGACGAATCCTGAGTTCCTGGCCGCCGTCGCGCCAAAAGCTGCGCTGATCAGCGTGGGCCAACACAACACCTTTGGCCATCCGCGGTGGGAGGTTCTGGACCGCCTGGAGGCCGCGCATGTGAAGACGTATCGCACCGACAGGATGGGTGCCGAGACTGTGCTGCTGCACCCCGACGGCACCGTCACAGCGGAGCGGGCGTATAACTAGCTTCACCGGAGACCCGGCACGGAGGTGTAGGTGAGCGAGGTGCGCAAAGACACGGAAACAACCCCGAAACTGGCTGACGACGCCCAGAACCAGCCCGCCACAGCCAAGCCACTGGGCGACCTCAAGGGCAGCTTCACGGATCACCTCACCGCAGCGAACAGCTCACCCCAAAGCGCGGAAGACGCCCGCGGAGAGGCCAAGCTGCTGCGACGGCTGCAGATGATGATGAACATGGTGATGGGCGTGATCGCGCAGGACAACACGCTAAGCTACGACGAAGCCGCTGCGATGGTGGCTGACGCGCGCACAGCAGCGTTGTCCATGTTCCCCGGCAAGGAGCTTGCCTACGACCTCATCTGGCGTCCACGGTTCCAGCGGCTCATGCGGGAGCGCTTCCGGCTGATGTAGCTCCGCAGGCTGCAGCCAGAAGAGGCCAGACGTAACCAGATCGGTTCGCTGCACAGGGCTTCAAGAGGGTGCTCTGGTAAAGCTGTGCATGTATGCCGACCCGCACGACCCTTGCTGCGCTCCTGTTCCTGCTGGCTTTGTTTGTTCTGCCCCGCCGCGCGGCGGTGAATGCGGACTGGACCACACCGATCGCGCCGTTCCGGATCGCAGACAATCTTTATTACGTCGGCAGCCGTGACCTTGCGGCGTACCTGGTGACGACCCCGCAGGGCGAGATCCTTGTAAACGCCAACTACACCAGTTCCCCGCCGCTGATCAGGCGCAGTGTGGAAAAGCTCGGCTTTCGCTGGAAAGATGTGAAGATCCTGCTGATCAGTCACGCCCACACCGACCATGCAGGAGGTGCGGCGGAGATTGTGCGCGAGACGGGAGCGAAGCTTGAAGTGATGGACGGCGACATCGATGTGATGGAGACCGGAGGTAACACTGATTTCGCCTTCGGTGGGCCGAACAAGGCGCTGCAGTTTCCGCCCGCACACGTGGATCATGTGCTGCATGACGGCGAGGCTGTGACCCTGGGCGGTGTGACGCTGGTCGCCCACAAAACACCGGGACACACCCGTGGCTGCACCACCTGGACGATGCAGGTCCATCTGCCGGGAGAGCCGGCTGGCACGTTGCGCAACGTGGTGATTGTCGGCAGTTGGAGTGTGCTTTCGGAGTACCGATTGCTGAGTGTGCATGGCGGCAAGCCCGCGTCCTACCCAGGCATTGCGAGCGACTTCACGACGACCTTTGCGACCCTGCATCGCCTACCCTGCGATGTGTTCCTCGCCTCGCACGGCAGCCTCTTCAACATGCTGGCCAAGCTGCAGCGCATGCCGGCGGAAGGCGATCGCGTGTGGATCGATCCGGGAGATTATCAACAAGCCGTGGCGCGGGCGCAGCAGGCGTTTGAGCAGGCTTACTTGAAGGAGTCGAAGGCCGCGGAACGGGGATCTGCGCGATGACGACCCCGAGCAGCAGCACGCAGCAGCTCAGTGCGCCCGCACGTCTGCACGGCCTGGACACCCTGCGTGCCCTCGCCATTCTCTGGGTGATGCCGTACCACCTGATCAGCTATTTTCCGGAGCCGCTGCACTGGCCCGCACGCTTTGGCTGGATGGGCGTCGATTTGTTCTTCGCGCTGAGCGGCTTTCTGATCGCCTCTCAGATGTTGCGACCCTACCTGCAAGGCCGCTCATTGGGCATACGCGAGTTCTATACACGCCG
>CAXTRU010000296.1:0-4773 GCA_964246665.1 uncultured Acidobacteriaceae bacterium | reverse complement strand
GGGCAAGGGGGTGAGGGGGAGTATCGTCTAACTTCGCCAATGAAGCTCAACCGGGCCACCCGCCAAGGGATGTTCGCCCTTGCCCGTCAACCGACGCTGTTTCAGCGCGAAATACCACTTCGCCGGCTTGTCCGCATCGTCAATCAGCATCAGCCCAGGGTTCGACCGCAGGCCGCGCGCCTGCTCCACCATCGTCTGCTGATCCTGCGCCACAAACCGTGCGCCGAAGAACTTCACCAGCGGCGTCACAAACGGCACAAAGTAGCCAATATTCCATGCAGCAACGACATCGATGCGACACGTCGATGCAGTCTTCGGCGTCACCGTGGTCAACGAAGAAAACCATCGCTGTTTGCCCGCCGCGTTGGTGGCGACGATCGTCTCGTAGCGTCGGTTCGGCAGCACGAAATCTATGGTCGTTACGGGCTTGCCGAGCAGCTTATACGGCGCTGAGTTGGAGCTGGGCGCGTGCGGGCTCATCCGAAAACCGGCATTGCGCCCCTCATGCTCCGCATCGAACAACGGCTCAAAACGCTTGGTTTTCTCGTGGATGCTCGCCGCACTGCGCCACCACCAGGCCTGATGGACAAAGGGCCCGTGCGCTGGGTCCATCAGGCCGATGATGCCGTGATCCACATTGCACGGCAGCTCCGCACTCAGGTGCGCCGAGCGGAATCTTGCCGTGAACTTGGGCAGCTCCGGCACAGGCGGCAGCGCGCTTTCGTCCACGACGCGGCCCGCGCCAGCCGCCGGCACATACACCCACGCGTAGCCGTCCTGCTCGCGCGCCGGGAAGGCATTGGCATAGATTTTGGTCGGCTCCAGATGATCATGCGACGTCAGTGACGGGATCTCTTCACAACGCCCGCTGCACGGCTCAAACCGCCAGCCGTGGTACTTGCACATCACCGTTTCCCCGTCGAACCACCCAGCGCTCAGCGGGATGCCGCGGTGCGGGCAAAGGTCCCTGAGCGCAAACAAGGTGCCATCACTCTTGCGCCCAACCAACAGCGGGATGCCGAGCAGTGTGGTCACCACCGCATCCCTTGGCCGCAGACCTGCAGTGCGCACCGCGGGATACCACTCGCCAAAGATCAGCTCCGCAGGCGGCCCGGACCGGAGGTCGGCGCCATGCATGGCCGAAGCGCCGATCTGCACCAGATCAGACCGCGGCCCATCCGATGTTCGCCCATCCAGGATTGGCCGCATGCGCCCCATCCCTTAAGCATAGGGCAGCGTGGCGGCCGTTAGATCGGCTGCCCTTCAGCAGATGGAACTTGCAGCGCCTGACCCGCCTAAAGCTTGGCTAGCCCTACAGCCCCGCGTACCAGTCATACCCCAGCTTGGTCCAGTAATCGTCCGGTTTGGTGTCGGTGTAGGCGATCAGCCCGATGCGCTTGATCTGCTTATAGCCGTACTTAACCGGCATATGCAGCCGCAACGGCGCACCATGCTCCGGCAGCAGCGGAACGCCGCTCATCTCCGTCACAAGCGTACTTTGCGGATGCCGCGCCGTCTCCATGTCATACCCGCAGTAGTAATCGCCGTCGGGAGTCTCCATGTACACATAGCGCGGCGGACGGCCGTTGACCGTGGCCGGCGGAAAGGCATCGAGGAAGTCGCGCAGGCGCACTCCGGCCCAGCGCGTGATCTGGCTCCAGCCTTCGACGCACTTGAACTCCGTCGCAAAGTCCACACGCGGCAGTTGGCACAGTTCATGCATCGTGAGCAGCAGGCCCGGTGTACCTACTGTCAGGGCGCTCGCCGAAATGCCCGCTTCCGCACTGCCTTCACGCTTGCCGGAACTGGTGAAGTCGCCACCATCTTCCTTGCCGGAGCCACCGTCGCCTCCCTGCGCCTCAGCGTCCGCAACGGGCTTTGCCGGAACCATGCTGCTGCCCGGCCTGGTCTTAAAGTCTGGCGCAGCGTTGGCCACCCTGGCATGCGCGTAGCGGTACTCCCACGCAGTCACATCAGGCACATACAGCGGAGACCGCGAGGCATCCTGGACGCCTGTCACCTGCAAGCGCCAAGTACCCGGCACCAGCGGCTTGCCGAGGCCCACAACGCCGTTTGTACGCGCGGGCACAACACGGCTGAAGTCATAGGTGGGCGACAGACCATGGTCGCGAAAGACCGCGCGGCTCAACGCGGCATTGGTCTGTATACCCTTGCGCAGCACGCCGGGAAGATCACCGATGGGCTTGCTGTGCCCCACGGCTCGCCAGGCGGCATAGCCTGCGGCCGCGGCCACACCGCCTACAAGAAAGCTGCGCCGCGTTCGCCGCGCGCTTTCCGCATGGATTAGGGCCGCGCGGCCTTCCAGCAAAACAGGCGCTCGCTCCTCGTCGAAGCCGCTCATCGGGCGCTCCTCTCGGGCGTTTGCTGCATGGCAAAGCGCCCTGCGCCCGGCGGCATATCCATGCCCCTGGTGCCGGTGGGTTCGCCGCTCGCTGCATCGAGCGGCTGACCGCTTCCAACGGTTTGGATTTCATAGCCGCTCACCATGGAACGGAAGTTGTTCCATCCGGCCAGTACCACCTGGCCCACGTGCACCACGAAGAAACCGCAAAAAGCCATCATCAGCCAGAAGTGCTCCCAGCGCGCCATCTCATATCCACCCAACAACGTGGTGAGCCAGTGCAGTTGTGCCGGTTTGTAGATCGCGAGGCCCGTGAGCAACGCAGCGCCGCCCATCAGCACAATGGCGGAATAGGCGATACGCTGCGCGCCGTTGTACTTCCCTTGCGGAGGCATGCCACGCCGGCGCGCTGCTGGAACATGCAGGTCATACAGCGTCACCCAAAGCGCGTCAACAAACGATCGCCGCTTCGGCCACAGCACACGCCACTCGCCTGAAAGGGCAAGATACGCGGCATAGATCAGCCCGTTGATGGCGAAGATCCACATCGCGAAGAAGTGCCAGCCCAGTCCCAGCGTGACGCGGTATGGCGCGTCGATGGCTTGCCAGAACCACGGTGGAAAGAAGCGCACCAGCGTCCATGAACCCAGGCCGATGCGATAAACCTCATGCGCATGCGCGTAAGGCGGGATCGAATCGTTCCAGTAGATCAGCAGGCCGCTCCAGATCATGATCGTCAAGATAGGCAAGTTGATCCAGTGCATCCAGCGGATCGCGCGTGGATGCTTTTCCGCCAGTCGCAACGACCTTTCTTCCACGCCGCGCATCATGGGCGATCTCCTGCTTGAAGCAGCATGCGCCCTGCCCCCAGCCTGTGCAACAGCAAACTTGCGCTTTGGCGCTTGAAGGTCGCGTCGTCACCTACGTTCCCAAGCCGCGCGGAAGACGTGTGTCGCTCATGGCGCGTCCGCACAGACGCTGGCTTCCGTCTAACCCGATGTGAAGCTTTGGCACGGGGTCGTGGTCGCAGGCGTAGTGCTCGGCACGGGCCTCCCTGCGCCCGCTACGGCAGGATCACACAGCACCTCTGCCTCCGTGCCGAGCTTTGAAGTGGTGACCCATCGCATGGACGTGGATGTCGATGGGGCGCCCAACGCCTACGGGCCGCCGGGCAGCCGAGCCTTGGACTCCTTGAATCACGCACACTATCGCGGCCGAAAAGACGGCGAGATCGTGGGCTACCTGACCGACGACAGCAACCCGCCCAAGCCCGTTCGCCAAGGTCCACACGACCCCTTTCCCGGCCTGTATATCTCGCAAACCGCCTTTACCGATCCGGCTCGCCATGATGAACGCGATGTCGCGCGTTATGTGGATGCGACCCGGATCAACTATGTCGTTCTGGGCAATGCGGCGCGGCGGCGTGGCGCTAGGCTTGGCGACTTCGTTGCGGTGTATTCCTGCACGAAACATCGCAGCGTCTTCGGCATCGTCGGGGATGACGGCAACCCTTCCGGCGATGAAGGCTCCTTGCATCTGCTCCAGGCGCTTGGCTTCCCGTTCCACGATGGACGCCATGATGCCGTGGAGACCGCAGACATCGTGATTCGCTTCTTTCCTGGCTCCAAACGTGGGCACGCGTTCTTTCACACGCAGGCCGCGCTGGAGACCGCCGCGGCGCAGGCCGGCCTCAGTCGCGACTTCAGCGGATGTCCTTCCGCGGCAGCGCGGCATCCAATCCGGCGTACGCACTAGGCTGCCACGCGCGGCAATCGCCGCATCCCCTGGCCCGATCACCTTTCCACGAGGACCTGTATGGAATTCCGTCAACTTGGCCGGTCCGGCCTGAAAGTCCCTGAACTTTGCTTTGGTACCGGCACCTTTGGCGGCGGCAATGAGTTCTTCCAAGCCTGGGGCAACACGCAGGTGGACGAAGCTCGCAAGCTGATCGATCTTTGCCTGGAGGCCGGCTGCAACTTCTTCGATACCGCCGACATCTACTCCGACGGCAAAAGCGAACAGGTGCTCGGCCAAGCCATCAACCACCTCAAGCGCGACGACGTGCTGATCTCCACCAAGGCAACATTCCGGTCCGGCAAAGGACCTAACAATGTGGGCAGCTCGCGTTTCCACCTTGTGCAGGCGCTTGAGGGCTCACTCAAGCGGCTCGGCACGGACTACATCGATGTGTATCACCTGCATGCCTTCGACGGCATGACGCCCGTGGAAGAAACGCTGAACACGCTGGACAAGTTCGTGCGCGAGGGTAAGGTGCGGTACATCGCCTGCTCGAACTTCTCCGGCTGGCACCTGATGAAGTCGCTGAGCGTCAGCGAGCGCTATGGGTGGGCGCGCTATGCCGGTCACCAGGTGTACTACTCGCTGATCGGCCGCGACTATGAGTGGGAGTT
>CAXTRU010000295.1:0-4775 GCA_964246665.1 uncultured Acidobacteriaceae bacterium | reverse complement strand
GCATACAGCGTGGTCGTCTTACCGGAACCGGTCGGCCCGGTCACCAGCACCATGCCGTAGGGCTCCTTGATGTAGCGGCGAAAGCGGCGGAGGTCTTCCGGGTCGAAGCCCACAACGTCGAGTGAGAGATTCTTGAACTTCTCACTCATCGACTCCTTGTCGAGTACGCGGAGCACGGCGTTCTCGCCATGCACTGTGGGCATGATGCTGACGCGGAAGTCGATCAGCCGGCCCTTGTAGCGCACGCGAAAACGGCCGTCCTGCGGCACGCGCCGCTCGGCAATATCGAGCTCGCTCATGACCTTGATACGGCTCAGGATCGTTTGGTGGTGTTCACGCGCAATCGGCGCCATGGCCTGCTGCAGCACACCGTCGATGCGGTACTTCACCAGCAACGAATCGTCATACGTTTCGAGATGGATATCGGAGGCGCGCCGTTCCAACGCGGTATATACCGTGGTGTCGACCAACCGAATGATCGGTGAAATGTCGTCGTCACCGGTCAGCTTCTCAATCGAGATATTCTCATCGGTGCTTTCGTCAGCGCCGATGACATCGAAGGCCAGGCCTTCGGTGGCCTCGTCCAGCACGCGCTGCGACTGCTCGGACTTCTTCAAAATTTCCGTGATCTGCGAGAGCGTGGCGACGCGCGTCACCAGCCGCGTGCCAAGCAGGCCGGAGATCTCGTCCAGCATCATTAACTTGGACGGGTCGGCGATGGCGATGGCGAGCTTATTCCCCGTCAGCTCCAGCGGCACGAAGTTGTACCGGAACATCATGTCGACCGGCACGGTCTTGAACAACTCGTGCTGAATTTTGAAGTGCTTCAGGTCGACAAACTCAGCATGGTAGCGGCGGGCCAGCAACTGCGCGCGTTCGCTCTCGCTGAGCTGGTCGTTGGAGTAAAGATTGGCTACGGGCGGTGCAGTGGCGGCCATGGTGTGTTGGACTCCTGTGAATCGAAGCGGTTTACCAAATGCAGGGAACTTCGCCGGACTTACGGATGCGAGTGTCGGAGGTGATTAGCGGTAGATTGTGGGCGAGCGCTGTAGCTGCGATCAGACGATCGGAGGGGTCGCGGGGAAACCGCGATGAGAATGAAACGGAAGCTTCCGCAATCGCTGGTGTGATTGGCAGAACCGAATACACGGTCGTCAACTCGCGCAGTGCAACCGAAAGCGGAACTGCTAACTTGATGCGATCTCGCGTGCTGGCCATCGAGAACTCCCACAGCGTTATATCGGAGATCGCCAAACCGCTTCCCGAAGTCCTGGCTGCCGCGATGGCGCTCTTTGCAGGCCTTGATAGCAGTTCCTGTTCTTGATTGAGCCAGATCACGGACTGCGTATCGAGCAGGATCAACGGACAGCCTTCCACTCGTCAGGATCCACAATGGGCTTGCCGAGATCGCCGTTCGACCAGAAGCTGCCGGTGCGAAAGATCGCTAGTGGATCTTCCTCGTCGCTAGCGGGGACGATCTTCGCCACGGGCTTCCCGTTTTTCGTCACCAGCACCGGTTCACGCTTCGCCTGCACTTCGTCCATCACCGCCAGGCACTGTGCTTTGAACTTTGCGGCTCCCATGGTCTTCATGATCGCACCTCGTGACCACTCTAGCATGACCACTTTTGTGTTAACTCAACCCTTAGCTGGTTCCGCTCAAGCTGAAGATCGGCGCATACAGCGCGATCAGAATGAAGACCACAACCACGCCCATGACGATCAGCATGATGGGCTCAATCAGGCTCATGATGGCGGCCAGCGACGTCTGCACGTCTTCCTCAAAGAACTCCGCGACCGAGTTCAGCATTTGCGGCAGCGCACCCGTAGACTCGCCGACTTCGACCATTTCCACGGAGAGCTCCGGAAAGACTTTGGTGCTTTCCAGTGAGCGGGACAGCCCCTTACCCTCGCGGACGCTTTCGACCGAGCTGGCCACCGCGCGGCCGATCTGCCGGGAGTCGATGGAGCGGGCGGCTGTTTCCAGGCTTGGCACCAGCGGTAGGCCGCCCGTGAGCAGCGTCGAAAGTGTGCGCGAAAACAGGCCGACCTGGTACTTCAGCCAGACCGGCCCAATCACAGGAGTGGCGATACGGATGCGGTCGACCATCGTCGCGCCGGCCTCGGATTGAGTCCAGCGGAAGACTAAATAGAACGCCGCCGCGACAAGGATGGCAATCCACCACCCGTCATGCTGCGCGGTCTTGCCCAGCGAGAGCAGAAAGAGTGTCAGGCCCGGAAGTTTGGTGCCGAGCTGGTCATAAAGTTCAGCAAATCGCGGCACAACAAAGGTGATCAAAAAGGTGAACAGCGCAAAGATCATCACCAGCAGGAACACCGGGTAGATCAGCGACGACCGGATCTTCTTACGAAAGGTAAGCGCAACCCGCTGAAAGGAAAGATAACGGGCAAGCACCTCTTCCAGGTTGCCGGAGCGCTCGCCGGCGAGCAGCGTCGTGGTGTACACGGTGGGAATATTGCCCTGCGCCTCAAACGCCTCGGACAGAGACTGCCCCGTGCGGACGCGTGTGCCCACGTCTTCCAGCTGAGCGCGGAACGAAGGGTCCTTCTGCCGCTTTGCCAGCAGATCGAGCGATCCAAGGATAGGCAAGCCAGCCTTGATCAGCGTCAAAAATTGCTGGTTGAAGACCAGAAACATATCCAGCTTGATCTTCTTCTTTCCGGAGCCGGCGAAGGTCGACCGCGGCTTGACGGAGTAGACGAGATAGCCGGCCTGGGTAAACCGGGAGCGCAGTTCCTCAGCCGTGGCAGCGGCGTGGGTCTGTTCAAGAACGCGGCCTCGCTCGTCGGCGAGGCGGATGAGAAACTCGGTCATAGGCGCAGCGTGGCTCTCCTCAGCTTAGACGAAGGCGCTACGCCATCGGCTGACCCGTTTGCGGGATTGCCAAAAGCGAAGACCCCACCCTTGAGAGTGGGGTCCGAGTCGCGCAGGTGCGCTTAAACGCTAAAGCTGGAACCGCAGCCGCAGGTCGACTTCACCTGAGGATTGTCGAACTTGAAGCCGGCCGCCTCCAGGGTCTCCACATAATCGACGGTGCAGCCGTTCAGGTACATAGCGCTGGTTGCGTCGACAAACACCTTCAGGTCTTCGAACCGGACGACCTTGTCCATCATCCCGGCTGCGTTCTCAAAGCTCATGGAGTACTGGAAGCCGGAGCAGCCGCCGCCGACAACGCCGATGCGGAGACCGGCAGGGAGCGGTTCCTGCGTCGCCATGATCTCTTTCACCTTGGCGATCGCGGAAGGTGTCAGATTCACCGGATTGGTCTTCACCGGGGCTTCCGGTGCGACCGGTCCGGTGACAACCTCAGGGGTGGAAACAGCAGTGGCCATGGAAATCTCCTTTGCCCAGCACCGAAGCGGTGTCAGGAACATCACGATTGTAGTTGGCGCCGGAATCTGAAGACAAGCCCCGGAGCGACACCGTTTTGATGCCCGCGGCCCCGCGTTCGATGCGGAGATGCTTACACTTGAACCATGCGCCTTCTGGATGCCTTTGCAACCGCATTCATCAACACCTTCGGCATCACCCAGCCGACGGAAGAGCAGCGACGGCGCGCGTCATGGTTTATCGCGGTCCTGTTGGCACTCACGGTGGCTCTGGTCGGCGTAATCGGGTACGTGTTTTACAGGGCCATGCATCGGTAACTTGCCTCCGAAACCAGATACCTGCTCCGGGTTACGAGAAGGTCTTTCCGCGGCCTTGACCTACGGGTGTAGGATGCTCCCGGCCCGGCTTACCCTGTCCTATCCGCGACCAACATCGCGGGATCGGGTAGCCCGGACCCTATCTTCAATGTTTCGAGGCCGACGATGATGCACATTCAGCCATGGATGGTTCTAACCTGGGCCGTTGTCTCAGCGGCTCTTGTACTGGTAATGATCTACCGCGCAACGCTGACCCAGCATGAGACCGATCAACTGTTTCTTGGCGACGAAGAAAGCCGCTGCGCTCAGCACCTGGAGCACGACCGCATTCTGAAGCGCGTCGATACAATCCGTCCCCTGTGCCAAGGGCTGACCGGCGCCACGGTATTGCTGTCGGCACTGATCGCGGGCCTGTATGTGGTGCAGATGTGGCCGCAAGTGACGCAATCTTTGCATTAGGCTTGGTGCCTATCCTTGGTGTTTGGGGCTTTTGTGGAGGAATCGCGTCTTGTTCGCGATCCCTTCCAAGCGCCCTCAACCCTCTCCTTTGATCGTGAAGAGCCATGCTGCTGCCACGGAAGTCGCAGAAGCTGTGCTGTTCCGAGACGCTATCTTGGCTAAGCAGACGCCTCCTGAGGTTGGCGGCTTGCCGGTTTATCCGCAGAGCGGGAAGCAGTCGAAATCTCGAAGGAAAAGGATTCCATATGCAAATCAACTCGGGCTTGATTCTGACCTGGGCTGTGCTTTTGTTAGCAACCACCATCGTCATGGTGTGCCGCGGTACCGTGACCCAGCACGAGCAGGATCAGCTGTTTCTCGGCGACGAAGAGCGCACCAGCCTGAATCAGCAGGAACACCACCGGCTCTTGAAAGTGGTCAACATCATTCGCCCGGCGTACCTGGTCCTGCTGAGCGCGACCATTGCTATCTCCGCCTTCATCGCCGGCATCTATGTCGTGCAGGTCTGGCCATACGTCCACATCCTGCCCCGTTAGCCTTTGCAGCCGCGGGCGGGCCGCAGAGCCTCACCTCCTGCCCCGGCATCTGCAACAGGGCAAAAAACATCTTCGGGTACACTGGGCGGAAGATCGAATCCCACACACGCAC
>CAXTRU010000294.1:2347-4778 GCA_964246665.1 uncultured Acidobacteriaceae bacterium | reverse complement strand
GTACGTACGACTTAGTCCAGCATCCAGTGTCGGCACTTCGCAGCCTCCGGCGCTCCCTTTACCCCAGAAGTTGTAGTCGCCCCTGCAGGTCGAGCTTGCCCCACCAGCTTCGGCTAGGCCGTCGCCGAGTCGAATAGCCCCGGCTGGCGCTCCTGCAGCGGCTCGCCCGTCACCCCGCCCTGACACCGCGGGCAGCACCGCTCCTTGATGTCCAACCCATTGCAACCGTAGGTATGGCCGCAATCGCGGCAGCGCAGCCCGTAGATGGTCTGCCCACGCCGCTCGGCAGAAGGCACCCCGGTTGCTCGCTCCACCACCTGCCGGTTCGGATTCACGAACCCCGGCTCGGTCGTCGGCGTGCGCGGCCCGGCCGGGGCGCTGCTACCCCGTCGCGGCGGTCCAGTTGGCCGGGTCAGTCGCATCTACAACGTCTTGGCGAAGATCAGGTCGCAGCACACCTGCATGCCCACCTGGAAGGTCCGCGTACCCGCCTCGGCAAACCCATTTTTGCGATAAAACGCGATGGCCTGCAGATTGCCCGCGTGCGTGCCCAGCAGCAGCCGCGTGCGTCCCATAGCTCGGGCTTCCATCACGGCCGCATCCATCAGCGCCTGCCCCGCCCGCAGACCTTCCACGGGGCACAACTCGCGATGCCTCTCAGAAAACGCCATCACCGGGGTCGCGCCGGACCGGAAACGGGAAAGGAGGTAGATCCGCTTCAGTTCGATGTCGGTCGACCGCACGGCAAAGGTCGGCAGTTCCGGCGCGGTCAGCATGGCATACCCCACCGGCGCGCCACCCGGGACGGCCTCCGCGACCGTGATGCGGGTGTCCGGGTGCGCCAAGTACGCCCGGTAGGCCTCTGCGGTGTGGTGGTTGGCACAGTGCGCCACAATATCGGCCCCCGGCAGCATCCAGGTAAACGCTTCCAGAAACGTCGCCGCGCCGACCAGCGCCAGTGCTGGGGCATCGGCCATCGTCGCTGCGCGCAGCCGCACAGCTTCCCCGTGCGCAGCTGGCTTCACCGTCGCTACGTCGGCGGGTGACGATAACTCACTGGGAGAACAAGGCATAGCGTCAAACACCATGATACCTTTGCGCCACCCTCCGGCCGCCGCGTCCCACACCGCGCCGCCGCATCGAACGGTAACGATATGAGTTCCTCCGTAGCCCTCCCGGTACAGGCCCTTCGCGAGCACATCACCGCTCTCGAAGCCGCCATCACGGTCTGCCTGGCAGACCCCGGCCACAAGCCCGTCCATAAGCTGCGCACGGAAACCCGTCGCGTGGAAGCCCTGCTTCTGCTGCTGGCTCTCGTTCCGGGCCTGCCGGAGCACCGCAAGGAAGCCGCCGCCCTCCTTCGAGCGCTCGCCAAGCTACGCCGTGCCGCCGGCACTGTGCGCGACCTGGACGTCCATCGCAAGATGCTGGAAGAGTTTGCCGAAACCGAGGACGGCCTCGCGCACGGAGGCATCCCCAGCATCGGCACACCGCCGGCCAAGGCAAAGTCAGCCGAAAAGGCGCCTCCGGCAGCTGCCAAGTCGCGGGCCAAAAGCACGGCAGATCAGGCGCAAAGCGCTGCCGCCCATCTCCGCGACGCCGCGACGGACCTCCGCAAGCAGATGGCCCGCGAGCGCGACAAAGCCGCCGCCGCGCTGCAGGACCTGCTCAAAGAGCGTCAGACAAAGACTGCCCGCGCCGCTGAAAAGCTGCTCGCGGTCCTTGAGCCGGCGCAGGACCTCGCCCTGCCCGCGCCCGACCTTCTGCGCGACGCCGAATCCGTCCTCACGCGCGCCGGGCTGCTCCATCCGAACACCCTGCCCAAGCTGGAGGAAGACGACCTTCACTCCGTGCGCAAGGCCGCCAAAGCCGCGCGCTACGTCGCCGAGGCGCTGCCCGACGACCATGCCCTGTCTGAGGCCGCCCGCGGTTTCGAAGCCCTGCAAGAGGCCGGCGGCCAATGGCACGACGCGCTCGAGCTCGCCCGCGCCGCCCGCCGCTACTTCGGCAAATCGCACGACCTCACCGTCGCCTACAAACAGCAGCGGGACACCAAGCTCAAGGCGTACCGCGCCGCCCTGAGTGCCCGCGCCGCCCTGAATGCCCGCATTGGCTCGAGTGCCCGCGCCGGCACAACGCCCCGCAGCCCAAACAAACCTTCGGCTCGGCGAACGAGGCAAGGCTCAAGAGCTTTGCATGCGATGTAGCACAATCGCCGGTCTACCAGTTCACCCGGAATCCGTACCCGACCCGGTGTGGCCGCAACATCCGCTCTACTCGGTATAGCTGCAGGCCCCGTCACGGCACGGGTCGCCGGCTGCCGCAGGCCGAACTGACGGCACAGGTCACCGACCATACCCGGTGTAGCCGCGGGCGTTTAGCCCCCGGCCACACCACCCACCCCCACCAGGGGTTAGACCAGGGGGGAAAA
>CAXTRU010000294.1:0-2325 GCA_964246665.1 uncultured Acidobacteriaceae bacterium | reverse complement strand
CCCCCCCCCCCCCCCCCCCCCCCCCGGGGGGCCCCCCCCCCCCCCCCCCCCCCCCCCCCCGACCAACTCGCCCACCAAGGCCGGTTTTACCGCCGTCCCCATCAACTCAATCGCCCGCAGCATGCCCCGGTGCGGAAGCGGCCCGCCGCTCATCATCAGGCTCACCCGGCTGACGCCGCCCAAGGCCTGATCGATGTGCCGCAGCTTCGCCGCCACGGTCTCCGGCGATCCCACGGCAAAGGCTCCGGTAGGCCCACGCTGTGCGTCGAAGGCCGCCCGGCTGCTCGGGGCCCAACCGCGTTCACGCCCGATCCGCCCAAAGGTGTGCGCATACGCCGGCCAAAGCTCGTCGGCGGCCTCCTTATCCGTTTCGGCCACGTAGCCGATGGCATGCACCGCGACATCCAGCGTTTCCGGCGCATGTCCCGCGCGACGTCCGGCCTCACGGTACAAGTCCACCATCGGCCGAAACCGCCGCGGCTCGCCGCCGATGATCGCCACCGTCAGCGGAAGTCCCAACATCCCGGCGCGCGCGAAGCTGTTCGGCGTGCCCCCAACACCCAGCCGGATCGGCAACACCGCCTGCACCGGGCGCGGCCACACACCCTGCCCGGTCAGCGAGGCGCGATGCTTGCCCTGCCAGTGCACCGTCACCTCGTCGCGCAGATGCAGCAACAGGTCCAGCTTCTCTGCAAAGAGCTCGTCATAGTGGCGCAGATCGAACCCAAACAGCGGGTAGCTCTCCGTAAACGAGCCTCGGCCCACAATGATCTCGGCACGCCCGTTGGAGATCAGGTCCAGCGTCGCAAACTGCTGGAACACCCGCACCGGGTCTTCCGAGCTCAACACCGTCACCGCGCTCGAAAGGCGAATCTTCTCCGTTCGCGCCGCGGCCGCCGCCAGCAGGATCGCCGGCGCACTGGCCACGTACTCCTCGCGGTGGTGTTCGCCGATGGCATATACATCCAGGCCCACACGATCGGCCAGCTCAACCTCTTCCAGCATCTGGCGCACCCGCGCCGCGCCCAGCGTCGCCGGACTCACCCCTGGGGCCGTCATCACCTCAACAAACGTGTCGATTCCAAGTTGCATGCTCACCTCCATCGGCGCTTCCAGGCTTCAGGAAGCTGTCCACACCTGCCGCCTCGGCAGATGTCCCTGCACCGCAAATCGTCCCGGATGCACGCATCAGATGCACCAATCTTCTGGAGGACGCAGAGCCGGCCTCCACCTTCCCCAAAAGCCGTACGGACCATCGTGCTGCGTTTCGTGTTACCATAGAGAGGATCGTTGGTACACCGATCTGGTTTTCGTGAAGAAGAGTTGGCTGTACGCACCCTTTTACAACAAACACCAAATTGCGTTCAGCGGTACATCTCCAAGCTTCACAAGGAAATCAGTATGGAACAGGGCATTGTTAAGTGGTTCAACGACACCAAGGGTTTTGGATTCATCAGCCGCCAGGGCGGTGAGGACGTTTTCGTTCATCACTCCGCCATTCAGTCGAACGGTTTCCGTTCGCTGCAGGAAGGCCAGCAGGTTCAGTTCCAGGTAGTTAAGGGACCCAAGGGCCTCCAGGCCGAGCGCGTTCAGGTTCTCTAAGACCCCCGGCACGCATCAAAGAAGGGCAGTGGTCGTTTGGCCGCTGCCCTTTTGTCTTCCCCGCGTCGCCCCGCTGAAAGTCACAGCCGTCTTCGCGTTGTCTCCACCCTAACCCTGCCCCTGGAGGCTCCATGGCCGTGATCGCGCACAACAAATACACCCTCAAAACGCTCCACGACGAGATCGATCTCTTCGACCGCAAACTGGCGCACATGCTCAAGTACGAAAGCTTCGCCACCGATGCGGCCCGCAAGAGCTCCGCAAGCAAGTTGCAGGCCAAGCGCGACCTCCTTGCCCGTACCGCCCGCCAGATGGCCGAAGAAGGCATCGAGTTCAAGCCCTCAGACCTGCCCCGCTCCTTCCGCGAAGGCGAAGAAGAAGCCGTTAGTGCCTCCGAGACCCCCGCGCCCACGGATACAGCCGCTGTGATGCCCGAACTCCCCGCCGGCGTCCCTGCCAGCATGGCTCCGCGCTCCTTTCCCTCCCCGTTCGCCGGCACCGTCCTTGACGGTCAGGCCCATGTGGTTGAGGCGTACAAGCGCAGCCGTGCCAAGCTTTCCAGCTAAGCGGCACACCAGGCTCTACAGAGTGCCCGCCCAGCGGCCGGCCCCTTTCTTTTCGGGCCCACCCAAAGCGTCCGCGCCCCCGGCCGCGCCACCATCGGCGTAAAACTCCTCGACCTCGACACCGACGACAAAGTAGCCGCAGCCATGGTCATCCCCC
>CAXTRU010000293.1:0-4793 GCA_964246665.1 uncultured Acidobacteriaceae bacterium | reverse complement strand
GCTCCTGCAGCGATAACCGTAGGACGGGTCAGAAATGAGTGACGTCCGCGAGCTTGAGGCCGGCAGCGTCCTTTGGCGAGAGGACCGGGGATCCGCTCTCAAGGCGGTACAGCGGCCAGTCGATCGCCACGGCGGGGTCGTTCCAGAGTAGCGTTTGCTCACCGCCCGGATCGTAGGGCTGCGTGACCTTATACAGCACCTGGGCATGATCGGACAGAACCAGGAAGCCGTGCGCAAAGCCTTCTGGAACCCAGAGCATGTCGAGTCGGTTCGCGGCGTTCGGCGCTGCCAGTTCAAGACCGAACCAGCGGCCGAAGTCTGGGGAGCTGCGCCGGAGGTCGACGACGACATCCCAGATGCAGGCGCTCAGGACGCGGATCAACTTGCCCTGAGGCTGGCGCGTCTGGAAGTGGATGCCCCGCAGCACGCCCTGGCGGGAGCAAGACTGGTTGTCCTGTGCCCAGGCCTCGGGCAGGCCGGCCTCCAAGAACGCCTTGCGATTGTAGGTCTCCGCGAACCAGCCTCGGCTGTCCTCGTGGTGCGGCGAGCTGACCAAGCGCATGCCGCACAGCCCGATTTCCGTTACAAGCATCGGAAAAGAGTATAGCTGCCCGAGAGTTTGCCCTAAAGCTTCCTGAAAATTTGCCGATAGAGCAGACAATGGTCGAATCGGGGCGATGCGCCCTCCCGCCGGCGAGGCTGTGAAACTTCTGGTGACGGCGCAGCGTCGGTTTAGGACAGATTGCCGACAACACAGTAGACTGGGGGCACGATCAAAAGCAGTGCTGCACTCGTTTCCGAGCGACCTGACGCGAAGCGGATCTTCTGAAGAACAAGGAGACCGGCTTCAGAGCAACGGCGGAGTACCCGTGGACGTGGGTCCGCCCTCAACAGTCGCCTTCCCTCTGGGTCTTTGCGGAAGGCGAGGAGAGTATCGCCCGGCATGGTTGAGCAATGGGACTCGAATGAGGTAGACGCGGCACCGCAGCGCTTTTTTTACCCGTCTGCTTCCGGTGCAGCTGTTCATCCTCATAAAGTTGGCGTGACGCCGGCCAGCCCGGAGCAACTGTTTCGCTACAGGGTGGTCAAGCGCGGGGTCGATCTCACGTTGGTGGCCCTGTGTCTGCCAGTGTTGCTGCTGCTGATCGCGTCCATCGCTCTGGCGATTCGCCTGACCTCGCCCGGGCCGATTTTCTTCTCGCATCGGCGCATTCGCGGCCATGGGCGCTTCTTTTCCATGTGGAAGTTTCGGACCATGTGCGTGAACTCTTCGGAGGTGCTGGAGAGCTACCTGGCCGTAAATCCAGAAGCGCGTGCGGAATGGCGGAAGACGCATAAGTTGAAGTGCGATCCCCGCGTCACCAAGGTTGGCGACTTCCTTCGGCGCACCAGCCTGGATGAACTGCCCCAACTTTGGAACGTGCTGACCGGAAGTATGAGCCTGGTGGGACCGCGCCCCATCGTTGCGGCGGAGGTGGAGAAGTATGGGGACTACTTTGCGGATTATTGCCTGGTAAAGCCGGGCGTCACTGGCCTTTGGCAGGTTTCCGGCCGTAGTCAGTTGACCTATCCTGAGCGCGTGCAGTTGGACCGCCGATACGCCCATCAGTGGTCACTGACCATGGACTGCAAGATCTTGCTTCGAACACTTTCCTCGGTCGCCAACCAGGACGGGGCGTACTGATCGGATGGCAGGGCGAGAGCTCGACCGGGCTCCAGGCGAGTAGGCGATACTGACCCTATGCAGCGCGGCAGCAGAAAGAATCGTTGGCTCGACCAATGGGTCGGCACACCTGCTCTGAACCTTTTAGCCACGGGACGTCGCCGCCGTCCGGTACCCACGCGTATTGATCGGATTGGCGTGATGTGTTCTCCCGCGCTGGGCGACACGTTGCTCTTTTCCGGGGCGCTCCAGGACCTTCGGGCCGCCCTGCCCGGTGTGCACATCACACATATCTGCATGGCCCAGAACCTCGCGGCCGCCGAGATCATTCCGGGCGCGGATGCACGCGTCATCATCGCGCTGACCAAGCCCTGGCAGGCGGTGCGGCGGCTACGGAAAGAACACTTCGACGTTTTGCTGGATTTCACAAGTTGGCAGCGCTTAACGGCGTTCTGCACCTTGATGTCGGGCGCTCGATACACGGTCGGCTTCGCCACGCCGGGGCAGCGGCGCAGCCGGGGGTACGACTGCACGGTCGCGCATCGGGAAGACCGGCATGAAACGAAGAACTTCCGGGCGCTGTTGCTTGGCTCAGGGCTGGTGTCAGGCTCAGGGCTGTTGCCGGGCACCATCGCCGAGCACCTGCCTGCGATCACTGTGCCTGAACCAGGGGACCAGGTGTTTCGGGATGAGGACGACCTGATCGCGCTGCACCTTTGGGCGAGTGGGCAGCGATCGCATTTGCGCGAGTGGCCGGACGATCGCTGGATCAGCTTGGCGCAGGAACTTGCGGAGGCGCATACGCTGTTCATAGTCACGGGAGCACCGGCGGACCTCGACCGCATGCGGCCGTTCGCCGACCGACTGCGCGGGGCAGGTCTGCGCGCGGAGGCGTTTGTGAGTCCGGACGGGTTTCGAACGCTGACGTCTGTCCTGCGCAGGTGCCGGTTGGTGGTGACGGTCAACACCGGCGTGATGCATCTTGCCGCAATCGCCGGGGCGCGCACTGTGGCGATCAATGGGCCGAACCGCAATGGCCGCTGGGGACCTGTGGGGCCGCGCGCCGTTGGGGTCGAGGCACCGGGCGAGGGCTGTGGTTTTCTCCACCTTGGCTTTAACTTCGACGGGCAGCCGGAAGATTGCATGGAGCGCACCTCCGTGGCGCTGGTCCTCGCGGCGTGTCGGAGTTTGCTGGCCGCCACGGGGGACCGTCAGGCAACCACCACGGATGCGGGCGAGCCTGTGGCTGCGGAGGTCCGCTGATGCAGCGCATGCGTGAGCTGATTCGCGGATCATTGGCGCGCAGCCTGCGTCTGCTCGCGGAAGAGGACCGTCTTGCCGCTGCTTTGCCGGTGGTCTGCGGCTCTGTCCTGGCGAGTCACTGCGAGGTTTCTCGGCTCGACGAGGAAGGCAAGCTCCACATTTCGGTCGACAGTCCGGAGTGGATGAGCCCGCTGCTGGGCATGCGCGAGATGCTGCAGCACGACCTGCAGCGGGTCGCCGGAGTGCCGTTGTCCGGCGTACACTTCATCCAGGCGGGCTCCGCGCCAGACAGGCCACTGCGGCCGCCCTTTGCTGAAGGTGCGCAGCCAGTGCCGGGACGTCCACGCCCAACTCGCCGACCTACGTTCACCTCCAAAGGGGGACCCGCATGACCGGAAGTTCCGAGACGACGCGCGTCTCGCTTGAGGACGTTCGCCATGTGGCGGACCTGGCCAACCTGGAGCTGACCGCGGATGAGTTGCCGCGCATGGCTCGCGACCTGGAAGCGGTGCTGGGCTATATCGACCAGCTGAACGAGCTGGAAACAGGCTCGGTTGAGCCGATGGCACAGGTCGCGGAGGCGTTAGGGCTCGCGCCCGCGCAGGCGGGCGAGACACTGCGGCCGGATGCATTGCGGCCCTCCCTGGACCGGTCGCCGGTGATGGCGGAGGCGCCGGAGACCGACGGCCGCTTTTTCAAGGTGCCCAAGGTCATCGAGCGCTGAGCGCTCCGTGCGGGCGCCCCTGCATCACCAATGCTTCAGCCAGGGTGAGATCAGCGGGGCCAGCACGGCCGTCAACACGCCGTTGGCTCCGATGGCGACGCCGGCAAACGCGGCGGCGAGCGGGTGCTCCGGGATGACGCGGGACGCGCCGATACCGCTGCCGGCAGTGCCTGCCGCAAGTCCGCGCACGGCAGGGTCGGTGACGCCAAGCAGGCGCAGGGCAGGGTCGATACCGACCGCAACAAGGATGCCGCCGGCGATGGCAAGCACCGCGGACAGCGAAGGGACGCCGCCGAGATTTTCGGAGATGCCGATCGCGATGGGCGTGGTGAGCGACTTGGGCACCATGGAGAGCGCAACGACCTGGCTGCCGCCCAAGGCGCGGACGAGGGCATAGCCACTCAGCATGCCAACGAGCGCACCGGCGAGCAGCGCGACGAGCATGGGCAGCAGGCTGCGGCGCATGTGCTCCAGCGAACGCACAAGCGGGATGGCGAGGGCCACGGTGGCGGGGCCCAGCAGAAAGTGGATGAATTGGGCGCCGCTGAAGTACTGCTCATACGAAAGGTGCAGGAAGCGGAGTGTGGCGCCGATCAGCACGATAGCGAAGAGCACGGGATTGGCCAAGGGGCTGCGTACACGGCGCTGCACCGCCAGGCCCAGTACGTAGGCGCCAATCGTCAACACCAAAGCAAACAGTGGAAGCACGCCCGGGCTGATCCGGACGTACTGGATCAGCGGGGTCACGCCTCGCTCCGGCCCAAACGTTGCATCAGCCACGCGGTCACAAGCAGAGTCATCAGCGTGGAGCCGAAAAGGGCCACGGTGATCGGCAGCCAGGCCGAGCGCAAAAGCGAAAGATTGGCGACAATGCCCACCCCGGCGGGCACAAACAGCAGACCCAGCCAGCCAAGAAGGGTGTCGGCCGTGCGCTCTGTCGCTGGGTCTGGGGACCGGCGTCGCAGGGCATACCCTGCGCCGAGGAGGATCATGCCGAGGACCGGGCCGGGGATGGGGATGTGGGCTACCTTGCGCAGGGCCTCCCCGGCAAGCTGGAACACGAGCAGAAGGTAGAAGGAGCGGAGGATCTCCATAGGCTGACGTTACCACCGCAGGGGCGGGCCGCCGATGGATAATGAATCT
>CAXTRU010000292.1:0-4841 GCA_964246665.1 uncultured Acidobacteriaceae bacterium | reverse complement strand
GCCGAAGCCGCACAAACAACAACTCCCCCGTTGGCGCCCTGCCGTAGGCTGCGCGCAGGGCCTGCGGCGTGCGATACGCTGTGACCTGTACCCCCGGCGCGGCCAGCACATGCGACCCTAGCGGCACGTCGCGATCGTAGCCGAAGCTGTACTCAGCTACATGCCCAATCGGCGTCTCTGCGAAGCCTTCGGGCAGCAGCGTTCCCGGCGTCAACAACAACTCATTTGACCGCCCCGCGTTCTCCAACCGAGTCCATGCGTAGTTGCGCGAGCGGAATCGCAACAACGCCTCCAGCAGATAGCTGTTCTCCTTGGAAGCGTCGGCCAGCGACTTCGTCCGCCCCCAAACCGCCGTCATCGCCAGGTCGGTGCGCGGCTCCGGTGTCATCCCCATCGGCGGCATGGCCTGCTTCCCCGCACCGCTCGCAGCACCCATGGGCATGCCCGGCATGGACGCCATCGCCATCCCACCCATGCCGCTCATCGACCCCAACCGCATGCCCTGCATCGGCGCCATCGCGCGCCCGCCAAACGTGTGGTGATACATCGCACTCGCCGTTTGCCGCTGCTGATCTTCGCCCGGATACAACGCTTCCGGCGAACGGATATGCGCAAACGAATATTGCCCTGTCCAGTCAGCAGTAGGTGACACGGTCAACCGCGTCGCTACCGAGTCAATCGCTGTTCCATTGGGCGAGGGCTCAAAATGCCAACGCGCCTCGTCCGGCTCCGCACCATGGAAACCGCCCAACTCCACGCGCGCCCACTTGTACGTCAAACCGCCCGTCACCACGTTGAACGCAATATGCGTCGAGTCCTCCTGATGGTGCCCCAGCGCCGCAATCGGGTCCTCACTCGCACTCTGCCGGTGCGGATACGCCGTCGGCCCCACGGCCGGGTCGCCCACCGGCGCCGCATACACGCTCAACAATGTGTTCCTCGACAGGTGCAAGTCATACAGCGCCGCGACCTCCATAAAGAAGTCATGCGGGTGCTGCCCATCCACGATCGGCGCGCCATATGTGGTTTCGCCTTGCTGGAACAGCTCCGGGTAGTTGCGCCGCGGCATCGTCGCGGGCTCAAACGAGAGCATGGTGCGCAGTGTCAACAGACCGCCCGTGCTGCCCGCGCCATCGGCGCGCTCGGTCCCAAACGCGCGCTGCGCCATGGGCATGATCCAGTTGGTCGAAAAGAAGGCATCGCGATTGCGCGGCGACTGCGCCTGCTGTTGCGTGTCCGCGGCAAACGCATTCGCATGCAGCATCAGCTGCCAGCCGTCGCGCCGGCCCATCCACATCGGCACTGGCGTACTCGCCGGCTCCATGCTCGTGCCCGACGAGCCATGCTGCTCTACGGCTTCGACCAGCGTCTTCGCCGTCATCACCTGCTGTGCGCCCGCTTGCGCAGTCATACACAGAAGGCCAGCACCAATCATTGTGGCGAATCTTGGCGTCCGTGCTGAAACTTTAGGCGGTATGGGACAGCTGCTGGACGGACCGCGTCCTTTTCCTTGGCCGGGGCGCATTGGCCTCCTCAAAGCTCTTCCAGGATCGCGCCTCGTCCTCTGCACTTTGCGTCACGATCACAACACCGAGCGTTCTGTCTGCGACAGGATCGAAAAACATGATCCCGGTATCTCTGCCATGAACCAAACCAAGCTGCTGAATGGTTCTACTCGGTGGCAACTCGTGCAGGCTTCGAACCAATTCCCGAAGACCGATCGCGTCAATGCCGTGCTCCGACGTACTTCGTTGGCGTAAGGTCCAGGTTGCGAGCGCCCTACGAACCTCGATCTCCCTTATCCCCTCACCAACGACTCGCGTTCCCTCAGATTGCGCGATCTGCCACATACGAGACGCGCCCTCCACAGGCGGGGCAGTCTCTGTCCAACGCAAAAGGGTTTCTAGGGCGGTAGTCATAGAGTCTCCACCTCGACATCGATTCTACTGCCTCGCAAAAGTACCTCGCTTTCTCCGTAGATATCGAGAGAGTGTTCCCAACTCCACGTGTCCCTCGGACCTGGCCTGCCTAACGGAACGCGCAATAAAATGCCTCCCGCGCCATACACAAGGGCGCGCCGAACTGCAATTTCCCGATCGTGCGTCCATGACGTGAAAGGGCTATGCTCTGGCATCCCGACTTCGTTGTGCTCCTCGGCGGTCATTCCCGAATTCGGTGACGCTGAGCGTACAACTCCCCGTCGCGCCTCTTCCAAAGCCGGATGTTTCGCGTGTACACCTCGGTAAACGTACTCCGCCACTTTGGCCAACCCCTCACCGTGCGACGTTCACCTTTTGCAGCCCGGCAAACAACTCCGCCGCCATTCGCATGCCACGCTCGGCTTCAGCCAGGTCCGGCGCCTCGCTCGAGTCACGCCATCCCAACGCATCGCCCTGTGCGCCCAGCTGGATCACCGTGCCATCGGCGCGCGGCACCACGTTCAGGTCGCGCCACACTGCGCTATAGCCCAGCTGCGGCTCGGGCGGCAGCCACGCAATCTGCCCACGCACCGGGATCAGCGATTCATCGCCAAACAGCGCCCGCGCACCGTAGCCCGTGCAGTGCACAATCACCGGCTCTGGGAGCCCGAGCAGGTCCTGGGGTGTGTGAAACTCCGCCCGCTGCACCACACCACCACGCTCACGAAACTCCTGCAGGAGGTGCGCAAAGTACGGCGCGATGTTGAAGCGCAAAACCGGCGCACGCCGCGCATACATCGCCGGGAACGGATGCGCTCCCGGCCCGAGATCCTCAGGCGCAGGCACCATGTCCGCAATGCGTGATTCCAGGTGCGCAAAGCCGATCGCGTCTTCGCGAATCTTCTGTGCCGTGTTCTCGTCCGGAGGCACATCGCTCAACGTGTAGCGATCATGAAAGCCCAGCAAGCCTTGCGTCTGCTCCAGCAACTCGCCGTAACGCGAAAAGGAGTACCGCGCCATCGACTCCCAACGCGCCGCAAACGCCTCATCAATACTGCCCGCAAGCGCCACCCGCGCATCCGGCGTCCACGTGCCCGTCGCGCGTGCTGACCGTGTATCCGCCGGCAAATCGCGCGCATAGATGGTCACCTTCGCGCCGGCACGTTGCAGCAGGATGCCAGACGTAATCCCCAGCGCGCCGCAGCCGATTACCGCAACCTCGCGCGCGCCACCGGCCAAGGCCATCGGCACCACCAGCGCCGCCGAGCCCCAGCTCAACGACCATCCCGCGCCGCCGTGCCCATAGTTGTGCACCAGCAGCTTGTCGGCCAGCGGCTCCGCCTCAATGCGCGGCCCCGCCGCACGAAACGGCCGCGTACACACCGTGATCTTCGTCAGGCGCTCCATCGACGCCGCAATCGGCAGGATCGGCGCATTCCTCCGCGTTGCCTTACCCACACCCGGTTCCACACTCGTCAAAGCTGCGATAACGCCTCCTAACCGCTATGTCCGCAGAGCCCTAGTGAGCCACGACCCTCTGCCAACCAGCCCGCCAGCATCAGGGTAGCCGCTGTGCCTCGGCGTAGCCGCTGTGTCGCGCTGCAGCCGCTGTATTTCGGTATAGCTGCGGTGCCTCGGCGTAACCGCTGCAGCCGCTGTTCGGTGTAGCCGCGGGCTTTAGCCCGCGGATCGCGGCCCGCACCAACAAGGCTTTAGCCTTGCTGCATCTTCGGATGCAACATCTGGAACCCGGTCTTCACCTGGTACGCATGCGCCAACGCACACGCTTTCGCCTCGCCATACAAAGGCGCCAAAAACGTCAACGACACCGGCGTCCCCGGCCCACCCTGGTTCGACAAGCTGTTCACATCCGTCGACGGCGGCGGCGGTGCATCCGCCCCGCGCAACCCATTCGGCACAATCACCGCCGGCTGCCCGCACAGGTTGGTCGCCGTCAACTGCGGCCCGCCGCTGGTCGCCACCACCACGTCGAAGTTCTTGAAGAACGCCGCCACCTGCTCCATCGCTAGCCGCCGCGCACGTGACGCATTGATGTAATCCACCGCCGGGTACAGCCGCGCGACGCGGAGGCTGTTGGGCCAGTCGTAAAACTGCTGCCCCGCCAACTGCGCATCGCGCCCACTCCGTATCAACTCATCGAACGCCGCCGCTGCTTCGGCCTCCAGCATCGGCACAATGGCCCCGTAGTTGAAGTTCGGAAACTCCGTTGGCTGCAGCTGCACGCCCATGCCGCGCAGTACCTCCAGCGCCTTTTGCGCAAACTGCACGTCATACACCTGCTGCGCAAAGGCCGCCTTACGCGAGGCCACACGCCGGTTGTAGGCCTCCAACTCCTTGCCCGCCAGCGTCTCGCTCGGCGGCTTAATGGGATCCATCGTCGGTGTGTCGAACGCCGTCTTCAGGTACCCCACGCGCAGCTTGCGCACATCGCCCGTGAAGTCCACGTTGAAGGCCGCCGGTTGCACGCTTGGGTCCTCGCCGTCCGGCCCGTAGATCGCCTCCAGCACCAGCGCCGCATCTTCCACGCTGCGCGCAATCGGCCCAATCTTGTCCATCGACCAGCTCAACGCCATCGCGCCCGTGCGCGGCACCAGCCCAAAGCTCGGCCGCAGCCCCGTCGCCCCGCACCGCGTTGAAGGCGACGAGATCGAGCCCAGCGTCTCCGTTCCAATCCCGAAGCCCACACAGCCCGCCGCCACCGCGCTCGCCACGCCCGCGCTCGACCCACTCGAGCCCTGCCCCACATTCCATGGGTTGCGCGTCCGCACGCCGGGCTTCGGTCCCCAAAGGTCACCTTGTGCCAAGGCGCCCAAGGTGAGCTTCGCCACCAGCACCGCGCCAGCCGCATCCAGCCGCTTCACCACCTCGGCATCGTAGTCGAAGCTCTGCGTCATGTAGGGC
>CAXTRU010000291.1:0-4849 GCA_964246665.1 uncultured Acidobacteriaceae bacterium | reverse complement strand
ATACTGGGTGGCGGCGTTTTCGGCGTTGCCGGCCGTGAGGGCCTCACGCATGGCGCGGAGAACGGTACGAAGCTTGGAGCGATTGGAGCGGTTGACCGCCGTGCGGGTGACGGTTTGGCGAGCGCGCTTCAGGGACGAGACATGATTTGCCATGGAAACTCTCTTTGAGAACTTGGATACCCGAACGACGTACGGGGAGCGTGCAGACCAGACGCTGGTGGTGCGGACACAGCGCGGCCGCATCGACTGCAACCTCCCGATTCTAGCGACAAGCGCTGTTGAGGTCAATCTCCCGCCGGTGCAACTTCGGTAATCGTCGGCCCGTTCCGGTCGTGTTGCCTGTTATCCAGAAATTGGCTTGACCGTTTCGGTCCCGTGGCGCTAGGCTCTGCGCAAGATCGTTACTTCTTTGGCACACCCAGCCAATTCGATCACGGTACGGCGCAGGGCAGCCTCGCAGCGAAGCGTGGGGCGTTGCCCGGAGGAGCCGGCGGCCGCATCGCCTCTGCATCCCCAAACATCCAATCGCACGGAACACCCTGACGGAGGTCAGATCCCTACTTGGTCAAAACTTCGCTGCCCCTGACGCCCGGAATTGAGCCGCTGTATGGAACACGCGACGAGAACCTTCGTCTGATGGAAGACGCACTTGGCGTTCAGATCGATCTCCGATCCGATGCGGTCCGCGTCATGGGGGAAGCGGGCGCGGTCGCCCGCGTGGAAGGCATCTTCGCCGACTTCGAGCACCTGCGCCGCACCGGCGTGCACCCGCACAACGGCGAGCTGCACAGCCTGCTGAAGATGGTCACAGCCGACCCGACAGTGACGTTGCGCGGCCTGATCGAGAGCGGCAAGCAGCGCGGCGCCGGCACCAAGCGCAGCGTGCAGCCGCGCACACCGAATCAGCGCAAGTATCTCGAGGCCATTGAGGCCAACGACATGGTCTTCGGCCTGGGCCCGGCGGGTACAGGCAAGACTTACCTGGCGGTGGCGATGGCCGTCAGCGCCCTGCTCTCGAAGAAGGTGGCGCGCATCATCCTGGTTCGTCCGGCGGTGGAAGCCGGCGAGCGCCTGGGCTTCCTACCCGGGTCACTGCAGGAGAAGGTGGATCCGTACATGCGGCCGCTCTATGACGCGCTCTACGACATGATCGAGCCGGCCAAAGTGGACCGCATGTTGGAGACAGGCGTGATCGAGATTGCGCCGCTGGCGTTTATGCGCGGACGGACGCTGAACGAGGCGTTCATCATCATGGATGAGGCGCAAAACACCACCAACGAGCAGATGAAGATGTTTCTCACGCGGCTCGGCAATGGGTCCAAGGCGATCATCACGGGCGACCTGACCCAGATCGATCTGCCCAACCCCAAAAAGAGCGGGTTGTGGGAGGCGCTGCGCGTGCTGGACGGCGTGGACGGCATCCGCTTCTGCCGCTTCGAAGACGTTGATGTGGTGCGGCATGCGCTGGTCCAGCGGATCGTGCAGGCCTATGACAGCCACACGCGTGCCGAGCAGGTGCCGTTGGCGCTCGAAAACGAAGGCGAGATGGGCAGTTTGCCCTCCAACGAAGCGACGAGCCGGCGCTCTGTGGCGAAGACGCAGTAGCGTTGCGCTAGTATCTGAGAACGGATGATCTCGCTTGAGCCTCCACGAAGTAGGGCGGCGTCGCCGCCTCAGCCCCAAGGGGCCGAAGCGTGGCGTGCCGCCGGCCTTTCCCAGGCAGGCCTTCATCGGTTTCTGCGCACAGCGCAGGCGGCCGTGGGATTGTCCGGTGAGGTGGATGTGCTGCTTGCGGGAGACCCGACCTTGCGGCAGTTGAATCGCGAGTTTCGCGGCAAAAACAAGGCCACCGATGTGTTGAGCTTTCCGGGAGCGCCGGAGCTCCGCGAGCAACATGCGGGAGACCTGGCGATCTCCCTGGAGACCGCAGCGCGGCAAGCCCAAGAGCATGGGCATACGTTGCGGGATGAGGTGCGTGTGCTGCTGCTGCACGGGTTGCTGCACCTCGACGGCATGGATCACGAGGCCGATACGGGCGAGATGGCGGAGCGCGAAGCTGCGCTGCGCCGGCAGCTACGATTGCCAGCGGGACTGATCGCCCGCGCTGAGGGACTAGCTGTGGGCTTATCTGACAAGCCTAGTTCTTCATCGAAGCGCTCTGCGAAGCTGCGACCCGGAACGAGGCGAAAGGGCCGGTCATGAAGACGACAGTGGTGTATGGCTTGGTGGTGCTGGCCTTGCTGTGCCTGATGGCGCTGGCCGGCTTTGCCGAGCGCGTGTATGACGAGCTGGAGCGCTTCCTTTCGCGCGATTCCAGCGAGGCGGTGGAGGCGTGGGAGAGCGACGTGGAGCCGCGGCTGAAGCTCAGCCGTGAGTCAGCTACCATCTCGGCTTCGGTGCTGTCGCACGAGTCGGTGGCGTGCCTGGCGTTGTTGCTGGCCAGCCGTGTGGCGTGGCACGGGCCCCATGTATGGCTCGCGGTGGCGCAGGCGTTGCTGGAGGTGGGCCTGGCGGGCCTGTTGTTCGGTCGTCTGTTGCCGCAATTGATGGTGGCGCGCGTGAGCGGCTCTGGGGGCTGGTCCTGGTGCGGTTGTTGCTTGCGCTGCCGGTCACACTGCTGATCTCCCTGGTGCTCTCGATTGCAAGCGTGGCCGAACCGGAGTTGCCGCAAGAGGAGCGCCCGCAGAGCGACGCGGTGGACGCGCTGCTGGAAGCTGGCGAAGAAGAGGGCATTCTGGAAGGTAGCGACCGCGAACTGGTGCGGTCGGTGGTGGAGTTTGGCGACAAGGTGGTGCATGAGGTGATGACGCCGCGCCCCGACGTGTTTGCCGTGCCGGCTGCGATGAGCCTGGAAGAGTTCACCGCGGCGGTGAATGAGCATGCGCTTTCGCGGGTGCCGGTGTTTGAGGGCGACCTGGACAACATCACGGGCATTGCCTTTGCGCGAGACCTGTTGGGTGTACATGATGCGGAGGCCGGGTTGCTGACTGTGTCTTCACTGGCGCGAGATGTGCATTTTGTGCCGGAAACCAAGAAGGTCAACGAGTTGTTACGCGAGATGCAGCGCGGCAAGCAGCACATGAGCATCGTGATCGACGAGTACGGCGGGGTGGCAGGGCTGGTGACGATTGAGGACCTGCTGGAAGCCATCGTCGGCAACATCGAAGATGAACACGATATGGCGAGCGACGAGCCCATCGCCGAAGAGGGTGGGACGTTCTTGATTCCAGGCAGCTTCGAAGTGAGCTGCCTGCGAGAGTTATTTGCGCAGACCGGGCAAAACGCGACGTCGAACGAAGAGCAGGGCGAGGCGACGCAGGAAGCCGTGGACCAGGCGCTGCCGCAGATGTTGACCGCGTACGAAGCAACCACGGTGGGCGGGCTCGTCAGCGAGATTGCGGGACACATCCCGCTGCCCGGCGAGGTGGTGGAGGATGGGCCGCTGCGGCTTGAGGTGCTGCAATCGACCGACCGCTTGGTCGAGCGCGTGCGGGTGGGCCTGCAGCGGTCGATGATGGTGACGGAGCCGGAATAGGGCGGTCCCAAGGTGCGAAGATAGCTGCATGGCGCTTCGTTCAGGATTTGTCTCCATTGTTGGCCGGCCAAATGCCGGGAAGTCGACGCTGCTGAATGCGTTGCTGGGGCAAAAGCTGGCGATTGTGACGCACAAGCCGCAGACGACGCGCACGCGCATTCAGGGTGTGTTGGAATTGCCCGTCCGCAAGAAGGCCAAGGGTGATCCGGGCCGCCCGGCGGCGCAGGTGGTGCTGGTGGATACGCCGGGGGTGCACAAGGGCGACACGCAACTGGACCGGCGCATGCTGCAGGAGGTGCAGGATGCACTGGAAGGTCGCGACGCGGTGCTGTTCATCGTGGACGCGACGCACCGTTTGCCCTCGAGCGAACCGGAACGCGCGAATGAGGATGAGGTCGAGGGTGGGGAACGCAAGGTGCGGTCCATGGGGCAGCACAAGCGCGCGTTGTCGGCGGCCGAGGATGAGTTTGCGCTGCAGTTGGTGAAGCGGCTGGAGTGCCCGGTGCTACTGGTGTTGAACAAGATCGACGCGCTGCCCAAGAGTGCGCTGCTGCCGCTGATTGCGCACTGGTCGGCGCTGCACGCCTTTGCGGACGTCGTGCCCATCTCGGCGCGCAAGAGCGAAAATCTTGAGCTGCTGTTAGACCGCGTGGTCGCGCACCTGCCGGAAGGGCAGCGGTACTTTCCCAAGGATCAGCTGACGGATCAGCCCGAACGTTTCCTCGTCGCGGAGTTGATTCGCGAGAAGATTCTGCTGCTAACCGGCGAAGAGGTGCCCTACGCGACGGCGGTGGTGGTTGAGCGATTTGAGGAGCCTGCGTCGCGCAAAAAGCTTCGCGATGGCAAGCTGCCGGTGACCAAGATCGCGGCGGCAATTTTCTGTGAGCGCTCGGGGCAGAAGGCGATCCTGATTGGCAACCAGGGGTCGATGCTGAAGAAGATCGGCACGATGGCGCGCAAGGAGATTGAGGCCTTGCTGGGCACACGGGTGTTCCTGGAGCTGTTTGTGAAGGTCAAGGAAGACTGGCGGGCTTCGGCGGGGTTCATCGAGGACCTGGACTGGCGGCGGCAGCTGGAGCAGATCGCGCAGAAGCAGCAGCTGGCCGACAGTCTGGAGCGCCAGGCGCGCCTGCAGGGCGAGGGTAGGGCCGAGGGCGAGGCGTGATCGGCCTGCTGCGGCGGCAGCGCAAGGATGTGCCGCCCCTGGTGACCGCCCGGCTGCGCCTTGTGCCGATGACCGCGGCGCTGCTGGGCACTGAGGCCCATGACGCCTGGCACCTGTGTGAGGCGTTGAAGGCTGGCATGGTGGAGGAC
>CAXTRU010000290.1:0-4895 GCA_964246665.1 uncultured Acidobacteriaceae bacterium | reverse complement strand
GGGTATCGGCGGGCGACGATCTGTGTTTCGAGTCAGGTCGGGTGTGCCGTGAACTGCCAGTTTTGCCTGACGGCGAAGCTGGGCATCAAGCGCAACCTGACGGCGGGCGAGATCGCGGGGCAGGTGGCGGCGGTGTTGAACCGGCACCGGATCCAGATCGGCAAGGACAGGATCAACCTGGTCTTTATGGGCATGGGTGAGCCGTTTTTGAACTACGACGCGTTCATGGCGGCGGTGCGGCTGCTCGTGCAGGCGATCGGCATCCCGGAGTCGCGGATGACGGTGTCGACCTCGGGTATCCTGCCGGGCATGCAGCGCTTTGCCGGGGAGGCATTGCGGCCCAAGCTGGCGCTCTCGCTGAATGCGAGCAACGACGTGGTGCGCGAGGCTGTGATGCCGATCACGCGCAAGTGGAAGATTGCCGAGCTGCTGGAAGCCTGCCGCCGCATTCCGCTGCGAACGCGTGAGTGGGTGACGTTTGAGTATGTGCTGCTGGGTGGGGTGAACGATCAGCCGGAGCATGCGCGTGAGGTGCTGGCGCTGCTGGCTGGGATGAACGCGAAGGTGAACCTGATTGTGTGGAACCCGGGCCCGGGCATTGCCTACACGCAGCCGAAGCCTGAGGATGTAAGCCGGTTTCAGCGCATGCTGATCGACGGCGGACTTGCGACGTATATTCGCCGGCCGCGTGGGCGGGATATTTACGCGGCGTGCGGGCAGTTGAAACGGACTGTCGCGGAAGAGCGGGGCGAGCTGGTGACGATCGGGGCTGGGCAGTAAGCGGCGCTGTTTTGATCGACGTGTGGTTCGGTTCGGAATTTCCGCTGAAGCGCCGAACGTAAGCGATCGTCGGGGCGAAAGAACGAAGGGCGGTGCCTCTGCATGGAGAAGCACCGCCTTTTCTTTCTGCACGGCGTTAGTTGGCTACATTGATGCCGACGGTGTTGGATAGGGAAACGTTGTTGTTGATGTCATGTGCCCAGATCTGGATGGTGTGAGCGCCATTCGAGAGCTGGGTGGTGTCCAGCGGGAAAAGGTAGGGTGCGTTGGTGAGGCGAATGTTCGTCCCCTGGCCGTCGATGACCAGGTGAGCGCCCGCCGCGTCGAGATTGACGGTGATGGCCGCGGTCACAGCGACAAGGCCGCTGACCGTCTGGCTGGCTGAAGGGGTAAGCAGGACGACGGGGCCAGGGGCCGGGGCGGAGACCGGCGTGGGTGTTGGGGCTGACGTTGACGTGGGTGTCGCTGGAGCGGGCGCTGGGGCCGGTGTGGGCACCACAGGCGCGATGTTGATCGGGCTGGAGGTGCTGGTGAGGAAGTTGGCGTCGCCGCTGTAGGTGGCGGAAAGGGTATGCGCGACGGTGGTGTCCAGCGAGGGGGCGTAGCTGGCGGTGCCGTTCACCAGGTTGGCCGTGCCGAGGAGCGTAGAGCCGTCGTTAAAGCTGACGGTGCCGCTCGGTGCGCCGGAGCCGGTTGCGGGAGACACCTGCGCGACGAGCAGGCCGTTGTTCTGGCTCAGGCTGGTCGTGGACGCAACGGCTTGGGCGACGGCTGAGCCGGTGGACTCAAAGGCGCCGATGTCGAAGGCTGCGCCTTGCAGGCGTGGGTTGCCGGCGGCGTCCACCGGGATCGCGGCGACCAGCGACGGAGACAGCGGGGCGGCGTCGATGAGCGGGGAGCCGGGAGCGGGCACGAAATTGCCGGCAGCTGGGTTGGTGAACAGGGGGTTGCCCTGCTTGGAGCCGGCGTCCAGACCGTTTGCCTGCAGCTGCGCCAGCGGCTGGCCGACCCAATTGAACGCTCCACCGACAAAGGAGAGGAACTTGGTGTTCGGAGCGATGAAATTGTCTTGCGATTGGGCTAGTGAGCTGGAGTTGAGATTGAAGTCCCAGAGTGCGAGGGCGTTCTGAGGTGCGATCAGCGCGTTGGCGTACAGATGGAAGTTGGAGCCGCTGTTGGTGAGCGCGACGCGCTTTGGAAGCCGGCGTTGGGGTCGACATAGATGGTGCTGAAGCGCAGGGTGTTGTTGTTGCCCCGCGAAAGCAGCGCCGTCTGGTACCACGCGCCGGCGAGATTCGATCCGTAGATGACGACGTTTTGCAGCGTGGTGTCGCTGGAGGTGAGATCGATGGACGCTTGCGGGCCGGTGAGCGTGGTGCCATCCAGCAGAAGGCCGTCGCCGTCGAGCTCAAGCCGGGCGTTCTGGATGGTGCCGCGCGTCATCTTGACGGCGGCGGAGGTGTTGTCGGTGTTGGAAATGTCGACGGGCGCGCCGGAGGACTGCAGGCCGTCCACCCAGAGCGAGCTCAGGGTCGCACCGTGGTCGACAAAGGCCTGGTAGACGGTGTTGTCCTGCGGGTCGTCCATGCTGGTGGCGACGATGTTGTGCCATTCCGAGGTCTGGCTGAGGAGGCCGGTGCTGGTGTCGCCGTAGGAGACGTAGGCGGAGGCGCCGCCGCTGCCGGCCTGCCCGGGGGCGGCATAGGCGGCCACGAGGTTGGTGCCGATGAAACCGGTGCTGTTGATGACGCCGAAGTTGTGCTTGCCGGCGTGATAGGCCTCTACGCCGATGAGCTGCACGTCGGTGGAGCCCATGACGCGAACGCCGTAACCGCCGTTGTCGTCCAGCCGCGCGGACTCGTCGACGACGAGGTTCTGGAAGACGAGGTGGCTCTTGTAGTTGCTGTAGATGAGGTCTTCGCGGACCACGCCGGTGTATAGCAGGCCATCGGTGCGTGGGTCGGCGTTGGGTGAGTTGAGAAAGAGTTGGCCGTTCGCGTAGGACCAAGAATTGGGCACAACGCCGGCAAACTGGCCGTAGCTGTAGTTGAAGAAGCTCTGGTTGGCCAGTACGGAGTAGATGGGCGTGGCCGAGACCGACGGGGTAGAACTGCGCATTGTTCAGCACCATCGAGCCCCAGAACTTCGGCTTGGCTCCGCTGCCGTAATCGGCGAAGGTGATGGGGTTGCCGGGCGCGCCGTTGGAGGGCGCATCCAGGGACTCGCGCCATTGGCCGCCGCGCTGGAACAGGATCTGGTCGCCGGGCTGGAAGGTGGAGCCGTTGACCTTGGCGACGGTGAGCCAGGGCGGGTTGGGCGAAAGTCCGTCATTGGGGGCTGACGTAGTACGTGGCCGCGTTTGCCGCAGCAGAGCTAAGCAGACCCATCGCGAGGACGAACGTGAATCGTGGAAGCGGGGTACGGCGAAAAGCAGAAAACTTCGTCATAGGGGAAATGCGGACCTTTCCTTGCAGGAGCGCGAGTGTGTGCGCTCTCGTTGGGGCTTCAGGGGAGTCGAAGCGCGGCAGTTCTCAGGGAAGCGAATGGTGGGCAGAGGCGGAGACGCACCCCGGAGTCCGGGGACGCAGCTGCGGGCGGTGAAAGACAACGGTTCTATATTTGGATGTCGCCTTTGGACGGCACGGCGAAGACAACAGGCGCTCAGCCCCGCGTGGGAGTGATCTTTTTACGATATCGCAATGTGTGCCGTAGCTGGTACGAGGCTGCGCGGTGTTCCCGTCCCATGCGGGGTGTTCGGGACGCCGCTCGCCGGGTTTAGGCGCGTTGCATTTGGGCTGTTGTGGCGAGCTCCAGAACCGTCGCGGCAACCAGGTCGTAGCTGTGGCGCAGCACTTCGCCTTCATGGACGAAGTTTCCGGTGATGGGCGTGACCCCCAGGGCGCGTACGCGGTCCAGATCTGCCTCGATCGGCTTTTGGCCCTCCGCGGCGTACTGGGCGACGGTGCCGGAGCGAATCGGCCCGGTGTTGATCAGGGCGTAGTCCAGGATGGGCGCGCCGGCGTGAGTGAAGATCTTCTCGATGTGCTCAGACGCGGTGAGGTCGAGGCTCTCATTGGCCTGCGTCATCAGATTGCAAATGTAGACGCGAGGCGCACTGGAGGCGGCGAGCGCCTCCGGGATGCCACGCACGAGCAGGTTGGAGATCACCGAGGTGTAGAGCGAGCCAGGACCGAGGGTGATGAGGTCGGCCGTAGCGATGGCATCCAGGGTTTCAGGCAGCGGATCGCAATGCGGCGGATCGAGTTGGAGCTCGACGATGCGGGACTTCGTGGCGGAAATGCGCGTCTCACCGGGAACGACCGTGCCGTCTTCCATGCGCGCCACAAGGGTCGCGTTGGCCGTGGTGGCGGGGTAGATGCAGCCGCGGGCGGCGAGGATCTGCGACGAGGCCTGCACGGCCTGGGCGAAGTCGCCGCGCATCTCGGTGAGGGCGGCGAGGAACAGATTGCCGAAGCTGTGCCCTTTGAGGTCGCCGCTGGTGAAGCGGTGCTGGAAGAGTTGGGCGAGGAGGGTTTCGTCCTCTGAGAGCGCGACCATGCAGTTGCGTACATCGCCGGGCGGGAGGATGTTCATGTCCTCGCGCAGGCGGCCGACCCAGTCGGGCGAGAACCCGCCCTTGCGGCGGGACAGCTTCGGTTTACGCTGACGACGATCCTCAAACCCGAGCGAGTTGGTGGCCGGCAAGGCGACCTGCGGTGGCGAGGCGAAGTGCTTCAGGCCACGCAGAAGCGTGGACAACCCGGTGCCCCCACCGATAGCGACGACGCGAAGGGGACGGGCATGATCGGAACGCATTGGATCGAAAGCCGAGCGCATCTGGGCTCTTTCCAGTGTAGGCGGTCGGAACGGGTCGTGTGGGAGGCCTTTTAGCTCTCCGGGTACAACAAATCGGTGAAGCGGGGGTCCTCGGCCATGTTGGCGAAGTCGGAGTCGCCACGGGCGTGGATGCGGTTCATCGGATTCAGCTTGATGGCCTGCTCCAGGTGCTGGAGGCACTCATGGGTGACGCCGGTGAGGGAGGCAAGCAGGGCCAGGCCGTAGAAGGCATAGTCGGCGGAGTCGTTGGCGAGGAGAATCTCTTTAAAGTGCTCGCC
>CAXTRU010000289.1:0-4895 GCA_964246665.1 uncultured Acidobacteriaceae bacterium | reverse complement strand
GATCTGGACACGATGCTCAAAGCGCAGCATCCTGACGCTGTGCTGGTGTACACGACGATCCTGGATCATCGGCGAGTCATTGAGGCGGCGGCGCGCTCTGGCGTGTCGTCGATGGTGGAAAAGCCGCTCTCCACGACGATGGAGGATGCGTTGGCGATCCGGCGTGCGGCGCGCGAGCATCATGTGCATGTGCTGGTGAACTACGAGACAACCTGGTACCCGAGCAATGCTGAGGTGATCAAGGCTGCGCGGGACGGCGAGCTTGGCACGGTGCGCAAGGTGGTAGTGCATGACGGGCATCAGGGGCCCAAGGAGATTGGCGTCGGGCCGGAGTGGCTTCCGTGGTTGACGGACCCCAAGCAGGACGGCGCGGGCGCGCTGTTTGACTTCGGCTGCTACGGTGCGGACCTGATGACGGTGTTGCGCCAGGGCCAAGCGCCCACAAGCGTCACGGCGGTGATGCAAACCGACAAGCCCGACATTTACCCGCATGTGGATGACGATGCAACGGTGATTCTGCGCTACCCCGGTGCACAGGCGGTGCTGATGCCCTCATGGGACTGGAGCTTTGCTCGTAAGGACATGGAGGTGTACGGCACCAAGGCCTCGATGGTGACGGTTGCGGCGAACGATGTGCTGGTGCGTCGCGACGAGCACACGCTAGCAACGCAGGAGACCGCGCCACCGTTGCCCGTTGATGAGAGTAGCTCGCTGGGCTATCTTGCCGCGGTGCTGCATGGGCAGGTGAAGGACCAGGGGGATTTGTCCGCATTGGACACCAACCTCGTCGTGATGCAGATTCTGACAGCGGCACGTGAGTCGGCGCAGACAGGGCGCACTGTGGATCTGAAGCCGTTGCCGCAGTAACGCCCTTGCCCTGATGCAGTGGCGGCGAGCTCTCCAGTAGACTGCAATCGATGAAACTTCTTGCCGCTGCGTTAGCGTTGCCGTTGCTTTGTGGGAGTTGGATGGTGTCCGATGCACAGCGTGTGAGCGCCGATGGCGCGCACCAGACTTTGGAATACCTCGCGAACCAGTACTTCGAGCAGGTGTATTTCAAGTACTCACCGTCGGCGGGCACCAGCGCGGGGCTGCACCAATATGACGTGCAGATGGAAGATTACTCGGCGGCTTCTGTGCAGCGTGAAGTGGCCGCGTTACATGAGTGGGAGCACAAGATCGCCGCGATCGACACCAGCGCGCTGGATGCGGAGCCCGCGGCCGATCGCGAAATTCTGCTGAACCAGATTCGCTCGTCGCTGCTGTATCTGGAGGTAATCCGGCCGTGGGAAAAGAATCCGGACAACTATTCCAGCGGCATCACGGGGTCGATTTTCACGCTGATGGAGCGGCCGTATGCGCCGGTGAACACGCGTTTGCGGGCGGCGATTGCGCGGGAAAAGCAGATGCCGCAGGTGTTCGTCGAAGCGCGCAAGAACCTGAAAAATCCGCCGAAGATCTATACCGAGATCGCGCTGGAGCAGATCGACGGGCTGGTGAGCTTCTTTCAGCACGATGTGCCTGAGGCCTTTGCCGCGGCCGATGACGCTCAGGCTAAGGCCGAGTTTGCGAAGACCAACGCTGCCGTCATCAGCGCACTCCAAAGCTACGGGCAGTGGATGAGGACGGACCTGCTGCCGCGCTCGAGCGGAGACTTCCGCTACGGGGCGGATACGTTCTCGAAGGCACTGGCCTATAACGAGATGGTGGATATCCCGCTGGATCACCTGCTGCAGATTGGGCTCGACGATCTGCACAAGAACCAGGCGGAGTTTGCGCGCATTGCGAAGGAGCTTGACCCGAGCAAGACGCCGCAGCAACAACTGGCGGAGCTCGCGACGATCCACCCGGCGCCGGACAAGCTGCTCGAGGCGTTCCACGACCGGTTCGACTCCGAGATCAACTTCATCAACGCGCACCACATCATCACCATCCCGAGCACGGTGCAGCCGACGTTGGAAGAGACACCGCCGTTTATGCGCGCCACGACGCAGGCGAGCATGGACCCTCCGGGACCGTTTGAGATGCACTCGACGAAGGCGTTGTTCAACGTGACGCTGCCGGAGCCGAACTGGACACCGCAGCGGACCAGCGAATATATGGCCGCGTTCAACGTGGGCACCATTGTCTCGACGAGCGTGCATGAGGCGTACCCCGGGCACTATGTGCAGTTCCTGTATCAGCCGCAGTTCCCGTCGAAGATTCGCAAGATCATCGGCGCGAACACCTATATCGAAGGCTGGGCGCACTACTGCGAGCAGATGATGCTGGAGCAGGGCTATAATGCGCCGGGTGTCGGGGCCAAGGACGAGCGGGAGGCCAGGCTGATCAAGCTTGGCCAGTTGCAGGATGCCTTGCTGCGGGATGCGCGCTTTGTGGTGGCGATCCGGATGCACACGGGTGTGGGCGGCGCGATGAATACGGACCAGGCGATCGAGTTCTTTGTGAACGAAGGCTACCAGTCGCGGCCCATCGCCGAAGTGGAAACCAAGCGCGGCACCAGCGATGCGTTGTACCTGTATTACACCCTGGGCAAGCTGCAAATTCTGAAGCTGCGGGCGGATATGCAGGCCAAGCAAGGCGCGGCGTTCAGCCTGCAAACCTTTCACGACACGCTGATGAAGATGGGGCCTGTGCCGATCAAGGTAGCGCGCCGCGCGATGCTGGGGGACAACTCGCCTGTGTTGTGAAGAGAGAAGAGAGACGAGAGAGGTAGAGAGTAGAGACGGGAGTTGGGGAGGGGTTGGCTATAATCGGGCCTATATGCAGAGCCAAAACGTGCAGTTTGGGTGCGGCATGTGCGCGCCGCCGTCGTGGCTCAACTTCGATGCCGGGCCGGCGTTTCTGCTGCAGAAGCGCTTCCCGTTTCTTAAGACAGCGCTGGTGAAGCGCGGATTTCCGGACTACCCGAAGAGTATCTTGTACGGCGATGTGATCAAGGGCTTGCCCGTGGCGCCGAACTCCGCGCAGCGTGTGTACTGCTCCCATGTGCTGGAGCATCTGGCGCTGGAAGACTGCCGCACGACGCTGCGCAACGTGTTTCGGTACCTCCAACCGGGTGGCGTCTTCCGCTTCGTGCTGCCGGACTTGGAGTTCTACGCGCGTCAATATTTGAACTCGTCGGACCCCAAGGCGGCGCAGGTGTTTATGGCGGAAACGTACCTGGGCGAGCATGTTGGGGCGCGAGGGCTCAGGTCGCTGCCGCGCACGGTGTTCGGGCGCAGCCAGCATCTTTGGATGTGGGATTACAAGAGCTTCGTGCCGGAGCTGGAGGCTGTCGGGTTTACGTCCATGCGACGAGCGTTCTTTGGTGACTCGGGCGACCCGGTCTTTGCGGATGTAGAGAGCGAGGGACGTTGGGTGAACTGTCTGGGGATTGACTGTCGCAAGCCGTTATAGGGAAGTGTTCTGACACGAGACAGAGTTCTGGATCATGGCCTGGAAGTAACCGCTTAAGTTGACCATTGTGCTGCTTTCAGCGTGAGCTTTGTCTGGTATTGTCCAAGCTGCGAGCGAAGCAAAGGGGAAGGGTTGTTGGCAACATGGCTGTGAAAAAGATTCGTAAAGCGGTGATTCCGGCAGCGGGGATGGGGACAAGGTTTTTGCCTGCCACCAAGGCTGTGCCCAAAGAGATGCTGCCGTTGGTGGATAAACCGCTGATTCAGTACGCGGTGGAAGAGGTTGTGGCGGCAGGCGTGAACGAGGTGATCATCATCACCGGCCGCGGCAAAACACCCCTGGAAGACCACTTTGACCGGGCGCCGGAGCTGGAGTATCAACTGCAGGCTCGCGGCAAGCATGAGCTGCTGGAGCTGGCGCGATCGATGTCGCAGTTGGCGCGCATCTCGTACACGCGTCAGCCCGAAGCTCTGGGTCTGGGCCACGCGGTGCTGCAAGCGAAAAACCTGGTCGGCGACGAGCCGTTTTGCGTCATCCTGCCCGACGACATCGTGGATGCGACGGTGCCGTGCATGAAGCAGATGGTCGAGGCCTACAACCGGACCGAGTCGTCCATCATCGCGTCCGAGGTGGTGGAGGGCGCGGCGATCTCCAGCTACGGCTGTCTGGACTACACCCCCGACCCGGATGACTCGCGCCTGCTGGATGTGCGCAACCTGGTGGAAAAGCCGAAGCCTGAGGCTGCGCCCAGTCAGAACGCCATCATTGGGCGGTACATCCTGACGCCGCGGATCTTTGAGATGATCGAGAACCTGAAGCCCGGTGCCGGGGGTGAGTTGCAGCTGACCGATGCGATCAAGGCGCTGTTGGCCTTTGAAAAGGTGTATGGCTTCTGCTATGAGGGCAAACGGCATGACGCCGGCGACAAACTTGGCTTCCTGAAGGCGACCGTTGACTTTGCCTTGAAGCGGGAGGATCTGGGACCGAAGTTCCGCGAGTGGTTGCGGGAGCAGAACTTCAACTAAGGGCGAGGTCGGCCCGCAATCCGCGCACGTACAACAGCAGCCCGGCAACCGCCCTCAGATTGGGGGAGGGCGGTTGGATGGACAAGGGCATCAAGAAACGGGCGATCACCCAGCCCAAAGAGCGTCGCCGCGCCCGCGGCGGGCCGGGAGCCACGGCGCACTGGACCTCCGGCGCGAAGACCATGGTCGGTACATCGACCTCCGCCCGGAGTCGCATCTGGTTCACGGTCAACAACGGGGTGGTCGCGGAGATCTACCACCCGGATGTGGACCAGGCAAACACGCGCGTCGTGCGCTTCCTGGTGACCGGCGAGGATGGCTTCTTTTCCGACGAGATCTGGGATGCCGACCATCGCGTCGAGTGGTTGGAGCCGGGCGTCCCGGGGTGCCGGGTCGAGACGCACTGTAAACGCGGCCGGTACACGCTTTCCAAGGAGATCATCACCGATCCGGTGCGCGACGTGGTGCTGC
>CAXTRU010000288.1:0-4929 GCA_964246665.1 uncultured Acidobacteriaceae bacterium | reverse complement strand
GCGAGGCAGGGCACACGCGGAAAAGTGTGCTCTCGTTGCTGCAGCAGATTTGCGTTGTGCCTGTATTTACGGCGCATCCCACGGAGGTCGCTCGCCGCAGCGTCATGTTTAAGCGGCGCCGCATTTCGGACCTGTTGGAGCAGCTCGACACATTGGGCCTGCCGCCGAGCGAGCTGGGTCGCTTGCAGGATGAGTTGCTTGCGGAGATCACCGCGTTGTGGCAGACCGACGACGTGCGCATCGCGCGACCCACGGTGCGCGATGAGATCCGCATGGGCCTGGACTACTACGAAGCCTCGTTGTTCAACACTGTTCCGGTGCTTTACGCGGAGATCGCGGCAGCGTTGCAGGCGGAGTTCCCAGATGGCGGAGCCGTGCCGTTGTTGAGCCTGCCTACCGTGTTGCGCTTCGGGTCGTGGATCGGCGGTGATCGCGACGGCAATCCATTTGTGACCGCAGAGACAACGGCTGAAGCTTTCGCGATGGCGCATGACCTGCTGCGGCACTACTACCTTGCGCAGCTGCTCAAAGTGTTTGACCAGTTGGCCTCGTCCACGCAACAGGCGTCGATCTCCAGCGCACTGCAGGAGCGCCTGAATGGGTATCTCAATCAGCTCCGGGCATCGGGGCACACAGCCTTTGCCGAGCGCTTCCCCTATGAGGCTGTGCGGCTGGCGATTGCCTGCATCACCTTGCGGCTGGGTGGAACGCCACCGGTCAGCATGCATCGAAATTTGGCGCTATCCGATGCGGCGACCTTGCCGCACTACAGCAATGGGACCCAGTTGCATGAAGACTTGATGGTGCTTCGCGAGTCCCTTGCGCAGAACCATGGCGAGCGCTTGGCAGAGCTCTACCTGGATCCATTGCTGCTGGCGGTGCGCACCTTTGGCCTGCATTTGCACACGCTCGACGTGCGGCAGCATGCGCGTGTGCATGCGGCCGCGGTGGACGAGATTTCTGCATGGAGCGTGGACGCACGTGGGCTGCAGTTGCCCGCGGCGCCTTCCGCGCAGACACAGGAAGTGCTGGCAACACTGCGCGGCATTGCCGAGCTGAAGCAGCGCGAGCCGTCGGCCATTGCGCAATATGTGATCTCCGGCGCCAGCTCCGCAGCCGACGCGCTACGGGTGCTGTGGCTGGCACGCTTGAGCGACGTTCACGTGGAAGGCGAGCAGAAGGACGATGCGCAGCGCGATCCTGGCCTGCAGCCCGTGCCGCTGTTTGAATCGATCGACGACCTGCAGCGTGCGCCTGACATTTGCCGTGCGCTGTGGACCAGCGAGTTGTACCAACCCTTATTGGCCTCGTGGGAGCGTCGACAGGACGTCATGCTCGGCTACTCTGATTCCAACAAGGACGGCGGCATGATTGCGTCCACGTGGGAGATCTGGAAGGCGCACCGTGCGCTGCACACGGTGGCTCGCCAATGCAACGTGCGTTTGCGCCTGTTTCATGGGCGCGGCGGCACCGTGGGCCGTGGCGGCGGCCCGACGCACCGTGCCCTGTTTGCGCAGCCGCTGGACAGCTTCACCGGTGAGCTGCGCCTGACCGAGCAGGGCGAAGTGCTGAACTGGAAGTACTCCGATGTGGTGCTGGCTGAGCGCAATCTTGAGTTGATGATTGCCGCGTCGCTGGATGCCTTGGCACGGCCTGACCTGAACGGCGACCCAACGCGCACGCATCTTACCGGCGCAATCGAGCCGGCATGGGAAGCGGCGATGGACGCGCTTTCGGCGAGTTCATTGGCGTTCTACCAACAGCACATCGTTGGCGATGCGGAGGTGTTTGCGTTCTTCGAGCAAGCGACGCCGGTAGCGGAGTTGGAACATGCGCGCATCGGCTCCCGCCCGGCAAAGCGCGCCGACGCAAGCGCCAACAAGAAGCGCACCATGGCCGATCTGCGTGCGATTCCCTGGGTGTTCGGATGGATGCAGTCACGCATCGTCGTTCCTGCGTACTTCGGCGTAGGACATGCGCTGGAATCCTTCGTCGCAGACCACGAAGGTGGGCTCTCGCTGCTGCAGACGATGGCCGCGAGCTTTCCGTTGTTTCTGGACATCGTGCGGAATGTGGAAATGGCATTAGCCAAGGCGGACTTCGCTATCGCCGCGTTGTACAGCTCGCTGGCGCGTGATCCGGACCTGCGCACGCGAGTCTTCGGCACGTTGCAGGAGGAATTCGAACGCACGCGACGCATGATTCTGCGGGTCACAGGTCAAACCGAACTGCTGGAGCGCAATCTCGTCTTGGCCAACTCGATCCGGCTGCGGAATCCGTACGTCGACCCGATGAGCCTGTTGCAGCTTGAGCTGCTTCGCCGCAAGCGCGACGGTGTTCCGGAGCCGGAAGCTGCCGCCCTGGATCGCGCGATCACCGCGACCATCAACGGCATCAGCGCCGGGCTGCGCAACACCGGCTGAGTCACTTCAGGGCGTTGCTGTTAGGGCATCACCGTCCCAAGCCCAGCGAGCATGCACCTCCAGCATGGTTCCAACGCGCTGACTTTCCGCAAACATGGCGCGCCAGCTCCGTTGGCCGCGTCGTACACTACACCCGATATGCGCCCGCTCCTTGCCTTTCTCGTTGCCACCCTTTCCCTTGCAGCCGTTGCGCAACAGACCCCGCCTGTAACGGCTGCCAATCCTGACGGCAGCATCACCTTCCGGTATAGCAATGCCGGCGCCCAACAGGTGATGGTGGATACCGACGCCACGCCCAAGCCGCTGCCCATGACCAAGGGCGAGAACGGCATATGGACAGCGACCACGCCGCCGCTGAAACCGGAGCATTACGGCTACAGTTTTCGCGTGGAGGGCGTGCAGCGACCCGCTCAACCACGATGTGCGACCCAACATCGTGGGCTTGGCCAATGATGTGCTCGTGCCCGGATCGGTGCCGATGCCCTGGGAGGTGCAGGCCATACCGCATGGTGCCGTGACACGCTACGTGATTACCACGCACACGGCGCAGAACCTGCCCGCCAACCAAGAAGCCTATATGGTGTACACACCACCGAACTACGATCCCAAGAAGCCAGGCGGCTACCCGATGCTGGCGCTGCTGCATGGATGGAGCGACAACGAGACCGGCTGGACCGCCGTAGGGCAGGCCGACCTGATCTTGGATTCGTTGATCGCGCAAGGCAAAGCCCTGCCGATGATTGTGGTGATGCCGATGGGCTACGGCGACTACACGTTTGTGACTCACGGCCATACCGTGTGGGACGATCCCAAACAGGTCGACAACAACGTGAACATCTTTTCGGACATGTTGCTGGGTGAGGTCCTGCCGGCGGTGCAGCATGACTTCGCCGTGTCCACCGACCCGGACAAGCACGCGATCGCGGGACTTTCGATGGGCGGCCTTGAATCAACGACCATCGGGCTGAACCATCCGGAGGTGTTTCACTACGTCGTCGGTATGAGCTCCGCGGTGCGGGACAGTCACTTCGACGAGCACTTCCCTGCGTTCGCTGCCGGCAATGAAAACCAGTTTGCCCGGTTTAAGTTGGTGTGGATCGCTTGCGGTACCGAAGACGCGCTGATCACGCCGAACCGGCAGTTTGTTGCCTGGGCCAAGAAGCGGAATTTGCCGGTGACGGCGGTGGAAACACGGGGCCAGCACACATGGCTGGTGTGGCGCGACAACCTGGTGCATGTGGCGCCGCTGCTGTTCCGCTAGCGTTCGCTGTCTGCCATGATGAGGGCCACCCCGTGAGGTGGCCCTTGTTGTTGCAGCGTTAGATTAGGCCAGCAAGCCCATGCTCCTCGCTGTCGACGTGAGCGTTTCGAGTGCGACATCGATCTGATTGCGTGTGTGCTCGCTGGTCATGATGCACCGGATGCGTGCCTTGCCTTCAGGCACCGTCGGGAAGGCGATCCCCGTGGCCATCACGCCTTTTTCGAACAGCGCGCGGCTGAAGTCCATTGTTTTGCGGCCATCGCCGATAAGGATGGGCGTGATCGGGGTTTCGCTGGCAGGTGTGGACCGGCCGCCGATGTCAAAGCCTGCGGACTGGAGCTGCTGCTGGAAATAGCGCGTGTTATCCCAGAGCCGCTCGATGCGTTCGGGTTCGTTTTCCAGCAGGTCGAAGGCGGCGATGCAGCTTGCGGCGACTGACGGCGGATGCGAGGTGGAGAAGAGAAAGGGCCGTGCGCGGTGGTAGAGATAGTCAATCAGATCGCGCGTGCCGCAGACATACCCGCCCAGCGCGCCGATGGCCTTGGAGAGCGTCCCCACCTGCACGTCGACCTTGTCGGTGACATGGAAGTGATCGGCCGAGCCGCGGCCGTTGCGGCCGAGAACACCCGATGCGTGCGCATCGTCGACCATCATGATGGCGCCGTACTTCTCGCACAAGGCGGCGAGTTGATCGACAGGGCCGATGTCGCCATCCATGGAGAAGACGCCGTCGGTGATGACGAGCTTGCGGCCGGGTTCGTTCTCGATCTCCTTGAGCAGTTCCTCCGCGTGCGCAACGTCCTTGTGGCGGAACACCTTGATCTTGGCGCGGCTCAGGCGGGCGCCGTCGATGATGGAGGCATGGTTGAGTTCGTCGGAAAGGATGAAGTCTTCTTTGCCGAGAATGGAGCTGACCGTGCCGGCATTAGCAGTGAACCCTGACTGGAACACCACGCAAGCTTCCACGCCCTTGAAGGCGGCGATCTTCTCTTCAAGCTCCATGTGGATGCGCATGGTGCCGGCGATGGTGCGGACGGCGCCGGAGCCTACGCCGAAGCGTGCCATGGCCTGCGTGGCGGCTTCGCGAAGCTTGGGGTGGTTGCAAAGGCCGAGGTAGTTGTTGCTCGCAAGGTTGATGACCTCGCGGCCGTCATAGTGGCACACCGGGCCCTGCTCGTCGTCAAGTACACGCAGGCGGAAGTAGGTGCCCTTGTCGCGAAGTTCATTGAGCGCGGCTGTGAGATG
>CAXTRU010000287.1:0-4938 GCA_964246665.1 uncultured Acidobacteriaceae bacterium | reverse complement strand
CCACTGAGTGGCGTGCTGACGCTGACCACCAACAGTGGCGGCGCCCAGAGAGCGCAGCAAACCGTGGCGCTCAGTGGAACGGGGCTGCCTGTACCGGTGCCCCAATTGGCGTTCAGTCCCGCGAACCTGACGTTTGCCTCCACGGTGCTGAAGGCCAGTACCGCGCCGCAGATCATCACCCTGAGCAACACGGGTACCGCCCCGCTCACCCTCGGGGGCGTTGCGGTGGCTGACGCCGCAGACTTCGTCGTCACAAGTGGTTGCGGAGCGACGCTGGCCGTGAACGCCACGTGCACTTTGAGCGTTAGCTTCGATCCACAGACTGTCGGTCCGCTGAGTTCCACGTTGACCCTGACCGATAACAACGGCCTGAGTGCGGGATTGGTGCAGCAAAAGATTGCGTTGAGCGGAACCGGGCTCCCTGTACCGGTACCCGTGGCTTTTCTGACGCCGGCGACGGGTGACTTTGGGAGTGTGCGGGTAGGCTCGACCTCAACGGCGCAGAACTTCACGCTCCGGAACAGCGGCAATGCGGAGCTGCAGGTCGGCAACATCGCTTTAGACGACACGAAGAATTACATGCTGATGAACGGATGTGGGGCGACCCTGTCCGCTGCGGCCAGCTGCACGATCAGCATTGTCTTTCAGCCGCAGACGGCCGGCGCCCTGAACGCGCAGCTTACGGTCGCCGACAACAGCAACGGGCAGCCCGGCGCGCAACAGGGCATCACGCTGAGCGGGACGGGTGTGGCGCCACCCGTGCCGGTGGCACAGCTGACGCCTTCCGTTCTGGTGTTTCCGGACACGATGCAGAGCCTGAGCGCAGCCCCCGAGACCCTGACGCTCACCAACACCGGCACGGCAGCGTTGACGCTAAGCGGGATGACCCTGAGCGACACACAAAACTTCACCCTGAGCTCCACCTGCGCGGCGACGCTTGCTCCCGCAGCAAGTTGCACGTTGGCTGTTGGCTTCCAGCCCCAGAGCGTGGGAAACTTCGGTGCCACGTTGACCATCGCAGATAACAGCGGCAGCCCTTCCGGCTCGTCCGGCACGGCGCAGCAGACCGTCAGCATCACGGGAAAGGGCATCGCTTTCGAGGAGCCGCGCGTTGCGGTGTCGCCGTCAACGCTGGTGTTCCCTCGGACGGTCACCCAGGCAAGCTCAGCGGCCCAAACAGTGACCCTGACCAATACAGGGACGCAAGCTCTCAGCGTATCGAGTGTGGCACTGGGCGGCACCTCCGCTGTTGCCTTTCAGATGGCGAGCGGCAGCTGCGTGGGCACGCTGCCCGCAGGCGCCTCCTGCACCGCATCCGTCGTTTACCGTCCGCAGTTGGCGAGTGGTGCCGATACAGCGGCCCTGACCTTTACCGACAACGCTTTGGGGCAGGCCGGATCCACGCAGGCGGTCTCGCTCTTAGGCTCTGCGATCGCAGAGATTGATGCCGTGGAGAACTTCGGCGATTCGATCACCTGTGGTTTCTATGCATCCCCGAACGACGGCACCGGCCAGGTTTGGTCCATGGAGGGCTACGCAGGCCTCCTCGATAGCTCGCTGGGAGTTCCGGCGCAAAACTGGTGTCGCCAAGGCGACACGGCGGCGGATCTGTCGAGGATGTGGGTTCCATTCCACAGTACGCCGGTGGGCACGGGCCATCAGTTGTTTACCCTCATGGTCGGCGCCAACGACGCGTATCGCTACGGCATCGCACAGGCGGCATTACAGACGTATACGGCGGAGGTGACCGCCGCGGTCTCATGGCTCGCCATCCCGAACAGCGACAAGGTGCTGGCGAACGCGGTGACGCAGCAGACAGGAACCTGGAGCCAGGATGTCGGGTTTGGGATGATGTCGAACAGTGCGGACGCCAGCCTGACCTTCACGGTGAACGAACCGACGCCGGGGCGGAACCTGTATGTGGTGTACCACGTGTGGGCGCAGCCCTATGGGCAGGCAGGCAAGGCCAGCATCGCCGTGGACGGCACCGTGCAGGCGACCGTGGATGAATCGCAGAGCTCCGGGGCCTACCTTCCGACAGAGAACGGAACCGCCGATACGTTTCTGGCGCAGGCCGTGCCGCTGGGGGCAGCGGGACCACATACGATTACCTTTCGTTCGGTAGGACCGAGCGGCTCTTCGGTGGGACTGCTGTGGGCAGGCGTTGCTGAGAAGGACTACCGGACCGTGGATGGGGCGCCGGAGGTCCTGGTCGGCTACGTCACCAATTCGCCCTCAGGCAATCAGACGGTTGCCGCGGACTTCTACAACCTGCAGCTAAAGTCGCTGCTTCCCGCGCTGGTTGCCGACGGAATGGATGTGAAAGCCGTGGACACAAGTCGCGTCCTGGATCCCAGCCTGTACACCGACTTTGTAGACCTTCTACATCCGAGCAACTCGGGGCATGCAAAACTTGCAGCGGCCTTTGAGCAGGCGCGGTGAGCGCAGCTGTTGCAGAGACCGCAGGACCACGAGGGTGCGTCACGGCCACACACGCGTTCTTGGGTGACCGTCGTTGGCCGGCTTACGTAGACCTTTTCGCGCGTTAATGTGTCGGCGCCGGCTCCGCCCCTGCTCAGCGCAGTGCCGAGCTACAGCCTGGGGGCAGGCCGCTTCGCGAGACACATCACCGCGAGGGCTTGGGTATGGGTACGTCCGTGGGCAGCGGCCGACCGAACTCAGGCGAGCCGTCCGCGTTCCAGGTGAAGGGCTGTGCCCGTGGCGAGCGCGCGTCTTCACATCCCTCGTGCCGCGCCGAGTTCGCGTGGTACACGATCCAGTCCTGTTTGCCGTCCGGTGACTTGAAGAAGCCGTTGTGGCCCGTGCCGAAGACGCCGTTCACCGCATCCTGATGCAGGAAGGGATGATCGTACTTCTGCCAGCTCTTGGCATCCAGCAGGTTGCTGCCAACCTTGGCCCGCGCCACGCCCAGCGCGTAATAATCCGTCCAGCAACCCGAGGCCGAGTACACCAGAAACAGATCGTCGCCATGCTGCAGCATCTCCGGTCCCTCGTTCACATTGACGTGCGGGTGCTCGGGTTGTTCCGGCAGGTCGCCGACCATCTCCCAGGTGTACCGCGGGGCCGAGATCTCAACGCGCTCCGAATCGATCGTCCACGGGTTTTTTAGGTGCGCCAGAAAGATGTCTTGCTCGTTATTCTTGTCACCCTTCCATCCGGACCAGATCATGTACTTCTGCCCCTGCACCTCGAAGGCGGAAGCGTCGATCGCCCAACGGTCGGTCGCATCCTTTACCTGCCCCTTGAACGTCCATGTACCCTCCATCGGATCGTCGGAGGGGTTCTCAATCACCCAGATGCGGTGGCTGTCGTTCTTGCCCGCATCCGCGGCGAAGTACATGTACCAGCGCCCATCGAAGCGATGGAGCTCGGGCGCCCACAGCTCATGGCTGTACGGGCCGTCCGCCGGCGGAACCCAGATGACCTTCGTCCGCGCATGCCGCAGGTCCGTGATGTCCGTCGTCGCCCAGATCGTAAGGTTCACGCTTGTGGTGTTTGTGTAGTAGTACATGCCTTTATACGAGGTCACCCAAGGGTCGGGACCGCTGGGAAGCAGCGGGTTGCGAAACGTCGCGCTCTCTGCGTTGCCGCCGTGTGCCTCGGGTGCAGTCTGGGCCATCATCGCGGGCTGAAGGACGGCGGACAATGAGGCGAGCAGGGCGAGATACCGAAAGGGAACGCACAGAAAACGCAACGAGGATCTCCTAGTCGTATAGAGCTGGCATAAAGGCAAGGCCCGAGTGGTGGACAGACCACATCCTACGCCGAGGAACATGCGCTGCGCGACGAGAGTGTGGAAAGTGACCGCTAGTTGATGCCCGAAGCCTGGGGTATACGGCTCCGCGCCGAGCACATGCCTCACTGCGGGGACGGGGTCGGCGCGGTGGCATGCGGACGGCTATCGCCGCGCTGCAACTCCGCCCGTGCTTCCTCGGCGCGGCCCAACTTGGCCAAGGCCAACCCGCGGAAATAGTGGGGCGTGGCGTACTTCGGGTCGCTGGCTTCGGCTTCGGCGAGAAACTTCTCCGCGGTGGCAAAGGCCTTGTCGCGCAGGGCCAACTCGCCCATCCCGGTTAGCGCGCCGGCGTGCTTTGGGTCGCGTGCGAGCACCTTGGCATACATCGCCTTCGCGTCAGCATCCTCATGCGCCTGCAGGGCAAGCTCGCCGAGCTGGAAGTACGACTCCGTCTGCTGCGGCTGCAGCGTGATGGACTGCCCAAACGCTTGCCGTGCCTCGGCCGGACGCTGCTCCATCGCGTACACATGGCCCAGCCCGAAGTACGCGGAGGCATCCTGCGGCCGGGCGGCCAGGTAGGCCTTCAGGTCTCGCTCCGCGTCAGGCAGATGCTGCTGTTCGGTCTCCAAGCGGGCCAGGGCATAGACGGTCTTGAGATCCCCCGGGCGTAGTGTGAGCGCCGCATGCAGCGATTGATCGGCAAGAGCGAAGCGCTCGAGCAGGGTCGCCTCGATGCCAAGATCCAAAAGCAGTTCGGGCTCGTCCGGCAAAACGGCATTGGCTCGCCCAAGCGTCGCCAAGGCCTCCTCCGGATGCGCTCCGCGTGCCTGGTTCAGCGCTAAAGCCGTGGCGGCCGCGATCTCGCCCTGACGCGCGGCCGCGTCACCGGGATGCCGAGCGAGCGATGCCTCGAAGCTGTCCATGGCTTCGGGGTACCTGTGCTGCTGCAGAAAAGAAGCGCCCTCCGTCGGCGATTGTGCCCATGCGGTGGCGGAAAGCACGAGCGCGAGACGCGCAGTCGCGTGAAGAACACGACGCCCGGACAGCCCATGAGGAACGGCCCTCATGACCTTGCCTCCGAGCGCACCGATGCAGTCAGGAAGATCGTTTGGCACCGATCCATGCAGATCCCAAGCTTTGTGCAGGCGTATCTTCACCTTTGAAATTCTGAGCAGAAAGGC
>CAXTRU010000286.1:0-4947 GCA_964246665.1 uncultured Acidobacteriaceae bacterium | reverse complement strand
CCGCACACGTCCCCACCCGCAAACATGCTTCTCACAGCAGGTGCCTCGACACTTCTTTCGTCGCGTTAAACTAAAAAGCGGCATTCAGCGGTGACTTGGACAAGCGCATTCGGCAAGGGCAGCGGCTGGCTGCTGCAGAAGATCGTCAACGGTCTCGCCCTGTCGCGCATCTCGCCCAACACCCTCACCTTCATCGGCCTCATCATCAACGTCGTCGCGGCCTTCTTCTTCGGCTACGCCCGCGCAGAAAACTACGTCCGCATGTTTCTCTATGCCGGCCTCGTCATCATCGGGGCGGGCCTCTTTGACATGGTGGACGGCCGTGTCGCCCGCCAAACAAACCAGGTTTCCATCTTCGGCGCCTTTTTCGACTCCGTTCTGGATCGCTACTCCGACGTGGCACTCTTCTTCGGCCTGCTCGTGTTCTACGCCCGCGGCAATCGCTATTTCTACGTCTGCCTGGTCGCGTTCGTCATGACGGCCGCCCTCATGGTCAGCTACACCCGCGCCCGCGCCGAAGCCCTTATCGGCCAGTGCAAAGTCGGCTTCATGGAGCGCCCCGAGCGCATCGTGCTCATTATCCTCGGCGCGCTGTTTCAGCGCTGGGACGCTATGCCCGCCGCGCTCTGGGTCCTCGCGGTCCTTTCCACCGTGACGGTCATCCATCGCATCCGCTTCACCTACACGGAGACCGAACGCCGCAAGCTCTCCGCAGCCTAGCAAGGGCACTCGTCGCCCCGACTCCGTGGCCTACTCCGCCTCTGCTTCCGTGGCGTACCTTCGCGCTCTTCGCGTCCGTTGCGTTGGTCTCTTGCAACCGTCACCACGCAGACTCTTCGTAAAAACCCCAAACATTGTCATCCGGAAGATCTCTCGGCAGATCACCGCTTCCGGCTTCCACCCTCCAAACCACGGCCGGACCCACAACCGTGAGTTCCTCAAAGCGAGGATGCCGCGCCTTGAACACCGCATTCAAATACGTGCCTTTCGACGACGCCCGCTTGAACGCCTGCCACTCCGCCGCACTCACATCAAAGTAGCGGTACGTTCCCTTCCCATGCCGGAACACAATGTCCAACGTCCGCGCATCCGGCGTATACAACATCCCATGGATCACGCTCGAAGGCACGCATCACCCTCCAATCCCACTGGCGCTTGATACATCCATCACAACCGAACTTCGGCCCGCTCACCAGCCGCAACATCGTCAGAGCGGACTGCTTCCATCTCTGTCGTACAAGACGTCTCGAACCCAAACGTAGGCTCCGTATGAGCTCCCCACAAAGCCTTATAGCTCTCACCGCCACGCAGCAGATCCAACGTGCAAAACCCATGCTCGCGCCCATACCTCCACACCTCATGCAGAAGCAAAGTTCCTGGGCTCAACGCACCCCACTGCTGCTCGAACCCGATCAGATATAGATAAAGTCGCCTCTCCACCCGGCTTTCTGGATCAGCCAACGCGTAAAGAACGCCCATCGGCTCTCCCGACAAAGACAGCTGAAACATCCGTAGCAGCCCCGCCGCAAACATCTGCGGAACGGCCTCCCGGTGATGCGCCAACACCCGGGCATCCTCAAGCACTCCAGCCTCACCGCGCCCTTCCCAGCGCTGACCATGAAACCTCACCAGCAGCTCAAAGCCGGCAAGCGCTTCCTCCGTGCTCGCCGCAACGCGGAACGCAAGCGCGCCCTCAGCTTCGGCTCGTCGTCGGTACCGCCCAATGTTCGCGCGAATCTTTGCCGGCAAATCCGCCCCAAGAGCGATCACCGACGTAGGCTCCGCCTCACCCACAGACATCCCGGCGTGCTCCGTCGCTCGCTGCAACGGTCCGCCGCGCCGAAGCTGCTGGAATGCCACAACATCCCATCCTTGCCCGGCCTCGGTCACGCACTCGAATACCCGCTGCGGCGCATCCGGCAAGCGAGGCGACCAAACTCCTTCCAGGTAGTCGCTTGTCCCCGCGCCAACCAACAAAAGCTTTCGTTCTCCCGTCGCACGATCCCGGTACACATACGTCGGCGCCAATCCTGCCAAACGGCCCGTCTCCGCTTCACGCAGCGCAAACGCATGAATCACACCATCTGAGCCAAACTGTGTCCACCACGGAAGCAGCCAGGCCGGGTGTTGAAACGGAGTCGCTCGCACATCCTCTTTCCAAACCCGCGCCCACTCCGGCGCAAGCGGAAACAAGGCCGCATCGTCCTGCACTACTTGAACAAACGCAACAGCCGCACTCTTCGACCGTTTAACGCCACACGTTGAAAGCCCCTCATCCGTAGAGGTCGTCGTCAACGGTCTAGCCTCCACAAGCGCAAGCTGGCGATATAGGATCTTGTAGCCTTCCAGCATGCGCTCGAGCGAAAACCGCTCCTCAGCCACAGCCCGGCACGTTGCACGATCCAGCTCCGGCACACGCCGAATCGCCTCCGCCATCCGCTCGCTCGCCTGATCTCCAGGCTCAATCAAAAAACCCGTACGCTCATGCTCCACAATCTCCGGCACAGCACCCACCGCCATCGCAACCACCGGGACACCGGCCGCCATCGCCTCCATCGCCACCAAAGAACTCGTCTCCGGCGCTAGTGACGGAAGCAGTAGGCAAGCTGCGCGACTCAACACACGCAGCTTTTCGTCACGCGACACCGGACCAAGAAAACGCGCTGTCGACGCAGCCTCCCCTGTCCGCGTACGCCTTTCATGCGTCCTCGATTCCGCAGTAAGCCGCGGCTCAATCTCTTCGCGGAAGTATCGCTCATGCTCTGCATAAGAAAAAACCTCTCCCCCCAAAAGCACAGGCATTTCCGCAAGCCGAGCCGCGTCCAAGCCCGTGTGAAGATTCTTCTCCGGGCAGATCCGAGCCAGCATCAGCGCATATCGCCCCTCAGCACGCAAACGATCGGCAGGCGGGATCTCCACCCCATTCTCAACCACCGTCACCCGTTCCCGATGCTCCGCCGGGCAGTATGACCGCTGGCTTTCAGAAACGCATACCAGGTGATAGTTCGGCGGCAACGCCCAGATCGTCTCTGGATACCAAGACGGAGGAAGGTGCAACGTCACCAGAACAGGAACATCTTCTGGAACGCGATATCGCCAAAAATCAAGCCCATGCATATGCACCAGCGCTACAGGCCACTCCTCTAGGGCCTCATCGATATTCCGCTGCTGCCTTGCCTCCACAAGCGCGCGCGTCTCTTCGGTGATTGTTCCGGCCGGCACCTCAGTCGCGTACAACTCACCCTCAGGCTCACTCGCAGCATGCGCCACAACCACAGATCGGAGGCCCATCGCCCCCACAGCCGCTTCCATCTGCGAGCAGATCACCTCTGCGCCGCCAACAGCATGCGCGCCGATCACGGCATAAGGGAACGCCACACTCAAGATCACCGGCCGCGTGTCTCGCTCCACGCCAGACCTGCTTCCACCATGAGCACTACCGGTCTCCACTCTTTTCTTCAACAAGACAAAGTACCCCTGGCGGCGTCAGTCACCCGCTCATGGCCAAGTATCCGAAGCGCCAAAGCTGCACGGCTACAAAATCCATAGGCTGTCATTCCCCACGGAAAATACTCATACATCACCCTGCCCGCATGCGGTGGTTGGGTGAAGTCATACCTCGGCGCAATCCGAAAACACTCCTCTTCCGCGCCAAACTGCGCCAGCGTCTCCGCTTGACTGGTGAACATCGCAAGCCGTGCCTGTTTGTTGGCCACCTCCACCGCCGTTAGCCTTGTACTGATGCTCAACGTTCCATCTGAACTTGGAAGAAAACTGCCGGTGCGCATCGACCCATGCTCGCCCGCTCGATAGAACGGTGACTCCACAACCAACGGCACCTCATCAAGCTCAGTTTTGGCCAACGCCACCGCCGTATGTACCGCAAACGCGCACGCATCATGGTCAGGATGACCTCCCTCATACGGATGAGTGAGCACCGCCTCTGGCCGAAACTCCCGCAACTGCTCCGCGAGTGCCAAAGACAATCCTTCCAAGTGGAACGCAGCTTGCTGGTCCGGCACGCGGTCGAACGGCACATGAAAACTCGTCGGCAACCCCGCATGTCGCAGCACCGCTTGCAACTCCACCTGCCGCGCCTCGCGATACTCCGCCAAGGACGCAAACCCGTGCTGCCTCGCGTCCCCTCCATCAGGCGGTGCACCATCAGTCACCGTCAGCAGGCGCGATGCAGCCATCCGCTCCATTCGCCCTCCCACGGCAAGCACCTCGTCGTCTGGATGGGCAAACACCAGCAACACTCGAGGCAGGGGCACTTCGCTGCCGGCAGGAGCCGCAATCCGCGCCAGCAGATTCTCTGCTTGCACCCGCATCGTCGAGACTTCATCACCTAAATCGGGGTCAACCATGGGAAACACTTGCTGTCGGATGCATCGGCGCAAACCCGGGAAGCTTTAGCGCAAAACCGCGCATATCTCTACAACTTGCGTGCAAGTTCCACGCGGCAGATGCCCGTCCCTGAAACACAGTAAAGCTGCAAGCAAATTTGCCGATAGACCCCAGAGCGACGCAAAGGGCGCCAGAGAAGTGCGCCAACTTGCGGCACCGGGAGATCTTGAGTGGCGATCTGGACACGCAAACACAATCGAGCAACAGTTCGGCAACAGGGCAGCATCATCGGCTGGCTAGCCTGGGCCCTCATCAGCCTGCTAAGTTTCTTCGGGCTTCAGCAGCAGGCATGGGCCGCGCCCTACACACCGGCGCAACCCACCTTTTCCACCACGGCCGTCGGGCAGACTTCAGCGCCCGTGCAGATAACGGTGACGCTCATGGTGAGCGGCACACCAAGCAGCGCTGCTTCCCTCACCGAAGGCGTCTCCAACAGCAGCGTCGCCGAGTTCACCATCGTGTCCCCGAACACCGGTACGTGTTTAAACGGCGTATCGTTCAGCGCCACGCAAACATGTACCGTAGGGGCCACCTTTACCC
>CAXTRU010000285.1:0-4974 GCA_964246665.1 uncultured Acidobacteriaceae bacterium | reverse complement strand
GTACTGTACTGCGTGGTGGCGGCAGCGGCCTCGGCGATCGGCGCGCTGGTGCCGTTCTTTGTCGGCAGAGCTGGGGGCGAGCTGTTTCTGCTGAAGCGCATCAACCGCGAACGCTACGAGCGGATGCGCGACCGTTTCGAAAAGCAGGAGTTCTTTGCCATCCTGATTCCGGCCATGTTGCCGCCGCCAACACCGCTGAAGCTGTTTGAGTTTGCTGCCGGCGTGTTTGAAATGCGGGCGCTGCCCTTCAGTTTCGCCATTTTCTGCGGCAAGCTGACCCAGTTCATGGTCTGTTCGTTGCTGACCATATGGTTTGGGCCGACGCTGGTCCACAGCCTGCGGCACGCCATGCGCCAGCACACAGGAGTCGTGATCGGCACGGCTCTTCTCGCGGTACTGCTGGTGATCTTCTACATCGTGCGCAAGGTGTTTGACCGCCGCCGCGGACTTCCCTTGCCTGTGGAAGAAAGCGGCCTCTAGTCGTACAGCGAGGGGCACGGCACTGCCACAGGCGTATCTGCTCAGAGAGCCGGGCGCTGCCCTGAGGCTCCGTGCAGCACCTTGACGAGTTGCGTGGCAACGACCGGAAGCCCAAACAGGACGCCCGCCGTTAAGCCTGTGGAGACGAGGTCGTTGGCATAGAACGGCAAGGCCAGGGTGTAACAGGAAATAAGTCCCTGAGTATTGTGCGGATACATGCCGCTGCCCGCCCAAACGACGAGGTTGCTCAGCAGGTAGAAACCTGTGGCCGATGACGCCACAGCCGCCACCACGCGCAGTGCGCTTACCTTCCGTAAAAGACCGGCACCGATCAGGCACACTGCGGCATACCACAACCAGGTGACCACATACCCGCGCACATGGAAGGCGTAGCCGGCGGCTCTTGTGAGGTACACATCCGTGAGCGCCATGACGACCGCGGCCACCAGTGCCTGCCACCGTGGGCGGCGCGAGCCGAAGAACAGTAATCCGCCCCCAACCGCGGTGATATTGAGCCCTGTGCCATGAAGTGCATGCGGCACCAGACGGCTGATCGCCGCCAAAATCAAAACCAAGTAGGGCATGATGGATCCTCAGAGTAGCTCGATCCGCTACCGTGTTGTCTCGTGAGTGGTATTGCTCAAGGCAATTGTACGGGACGCGCCATTATGAACGCTGCACCATCAGCTTATTGGTCATGGTCGAAAGCGTCCGTCGAGACCCTGCTCCAGCACCTTGCCGTTTTGATCGAGGACGACTTCTCCGGTCAGCGGAGTGGTGCCACGTCGATGGAGAAGTGCGTTCGATCCCATGAAGCGTAGGTCCTCGAACAACACCATGGTGCGCGCGGTTGGTGGAAGCCTGTCGTCTTGGGGATCCGGTGTTGAGACGGTCAGCCAAGGCATGGACGACCAGTCCTGGTAGACCTGCCCTAGATGGCTGTTCTGCGCCGCGTTCAGCATCGGAGTGGGCACCGGCTTCGTTAGCACCTGTCCAGGAAAGAGCGTGCCGTCGCGTGTGTTGGCGGTTCCGAGCCGGTAGGCCGGGCCAAAATCGGTTGCCGTGTACCAACGGAAGATGTTGAACGGATCGGGGCTCACAACAGATCGTCGTGCCGCGAGGAATGGCCGGGTGATCTCCGCTCGCTCTTGCGGCGGAGCCTCAGCGGACACATTGGCTGTGGGGTCCGCTGGTTCCGGCTCCGGCGCGGGCGCCTGCAGCGTCTGCGCGTTCGCCAGAGTCATGGCCTGTTGATGCTCGTAGCTGCGCACTCCCCACAGGCAGACCACCCCGAGCAACGCAGCACGGGCCCAGCCTGCCCCTTGAAACGACTTCCTCCGGGTACCCACTTCCCGCGCGACCAACCCGAACAGACTGGGCAGGACGAGGCCACCTACGAGTAAAAGGAAGATGAGCGGGTCGAAGATGAAGACGATCGACGCCGCATACCATCGCGTGTCAAACGGCAGGAAAGGGCGAAGGCCGTAGTTGTTGGTGAAGTCCAGCAGCAGGTGGCTTAGTAGCGCGAGTAAAACAAAGCCGTACAGAACGCCCCAACGCACGGGAGCGCGCACCAGGTTGAAGCCTGGGTTTGCAGTTCCGGGCGTTCTCCCCAAGAGCCTACGCTCGCGTACACGATGGATAACGAAGAAGAGCAGAACCAAGAACGCTGCTTCGAACGGGAGGCCAACAAAGGTGTGCGTAATGCCGCGATGATGTTGAAAGCTGGCAAGAGGCCCACGGACTCCCCACAGCGTATCGATGTCAGGGAACTCAGCGGCGACCGCCATTGCTGCGGTTGCATACGCTGCGCGGCGATTCAGGCCTGTGCGCGCCAGGCATGCGCCGGTAAGGACGTGGGTGACAGGCTCCACGTCAGCTCGCCTGGACTACAGCGCCAAGGAGGGTTGGCGCGGGCCGGAAAACTCGGGAACAGGAGGCAGGTGCTTCGTCGCCGACCGGATGGGGAGCATCGGCGTCCTGTCACGTTCGGCAGATGCCTCGCTGGACGTAGCCGCCGTGAGCATCTCGATCTCGGCCGGTGCCAGCATATCGGGGCTGAAACCAGCCACGGCCACATGACCGGGAGCATCTCCGAGGATCTCGGAGATACGATTCCAGAAAAAGAAGGGCGATGTCGTGGGCAGCAGGATCATCTTGCGTGCCGGTTCCGGCATGGCGAAGTAGGTGCCCCAAATAGCCAGGGAAACACAGAAGCCAAGAGAGGAGAACAGGTATACGGGAGAGTAGAGGGATTGCCCCGTGCCACTCACCATCCAGGCGGCTTGGACGAGTTCGACGGTCGCCATGACACCCAAGCCAAGGCTCACCCCAAAAAGGTGGCTTCGAAAGGTGAGGCCCAACGGACGTACGGCAAAGCAAACAAACACCAGGATGCACAGCGTCAGGACAGAGACGCCCTGTTGCACCTGTCCGAACACCTGGCCGAAGCGATCCAGGCTGGAGAAGACTCCCGGGCCGGCCACAAGCGCCGAAGCTACCAGAGCAGAGACGACGGCTACCCAGCGGAAGATGATCTTGCCGGCCTTATGCAAGCCAACCATCGGTCGCATCGCCTCTGCGAAGACAGAGTAGACGATCAGAATGCGAAGGAGGCAGGACAGTGCAGTGACGATCCAGATTGAATAAAACAGGGCTGGATAGGCTACGTCGATACTTAGGTGCAGAGCTCTCCGAAAGAACAAGAGGGAAAGCTGTACCGAATTACCAGCCATTTGAAGGGCCAGAAGAAATGCGAGTTGAGGAAAGACCCGGTAGGCTTTACGAAGCAAAATCACGCCAAGAACCGCGGCATCCATCCCAACCTGCAAAATCAGAGATGCTTCAAATAGAGCCTTCGTGTTCATTTTGGCTTTCCTCGGACTTTCAGCCTACATCCGAGGAGGGCGAGGTTCAAGTACAACTTCTGGACTAGTCCATTTGACAGGGGCCAGGGTTGCTGGGCCGGCACATCGGGCAGGTGCCTGAGGATGCGATCACCAAGGGCCTGACTTCATGCTTCTTCGTGGAGGCGTAGGAGACGAGGGTCGAAGCGGCGAAGCCGGTGGCGGCGAGGACGACGACTGAGAGGCGGGCAGCAAAGCTCTTCATGGGGTGGCTCCTAAAGTTGTAGTGTTTGACCCGGAGGTGTGATGGACTTACCGGACAACCTCAAAGTAGGCTGGAGCCGACGCGAAGTCTATTGAATGTCGCTGTTTAACGAACTAACGAGCACTTCGCGTTACCGAGGTAACAGCACCGTCCGGAAACAAAGCAGCTCAGGCTTACGTAAGCTTCAGGCGCACGTTGGCATATGCTCGTAGCTGCCATGAGGTCTTCCCCTTACCCGCACTCTGACCATGAACTCCTTGCACGCATCCGCCGTTCCGCGGGAGGCAAGGCTGGCTATAAGCAGCTTGTTCGTGAGCTAGGTTTGGGTGGCGGACGCGAACGGCGTTTGCTGGTTGAGCAGCTCGAGCGCATGGTGGCCCGGCAGGAACTTCGCAAGCTCGAAGAGGGCGTTTGGGCGGTGCCGGCCGCCGATCAAAAACAGCAAGGCGACCAGGATAGTTACAAAAGTACCCTGGGGCATCCTGTCGTATCCCGAAATGTCCCTCAGGCAACCTTTCAGCGACCTGCGCGAGAGCGCCTCGCAAGTGGTCGTTTAGAGCTGCATCGAGATGGTTACGGCTTTGTTCGGCCTGAACGGAAAAGCGGTCAAGTTACGAAGCCGGGTGGTGCGGAAGATATCTTTATCCCTCCAAACGCGCTGCATGGAGCCATGCATGGCGACGTCGTGCTGGTGGATGAGGATGCTCCGGGCAGGGATGGTCGTCGCTCGGGCCGCGTAGCACGAGTTTTGACCAGACGAAATCCAACTTTGGTGGGAGTCTTTCACTACGGTGGATCTGGCCGCGGACGGTCGGCGCGAAACAGCCGTTATGACGCGGGTGAGACGCCACGCGGCAACTATGTCCAACCCTGGGACGATCGCCTCGGGGGTCCCATCGAAATCCCTGCCGGGGCTGAGGTCGTGCTCGACACTGCCAGTTCGCCCCACCGCACGCTGGGGACGGAGGCTAGCGCGGCACAACGTCCGGAGTGGCTGGCTGGTACGCGCCCGACCGCCGGCCAAGACTCGCTCGAGACCGAGGAGTCCGCAACCGAAAAGCCAAGCCGCTGGCCCCTGGAAGGCCTGGCGGTTGAGGTCGAGATCACCAGCTTCCCTTCCCCTGGCCGTCCTGCGGTGGGGCGTGTGGTCGAGGTGCTGGGGCCACCCGATGCGTTCGGCGTTGACGTAGAGATCATCATCCGTAAGCACAGCATCCCGCACACGTTTCCCGCGCCCGTGCTGGCAGAGGCGGAGGAGCGCGCGCAGGAGACGGTTGCTTCCCTGCCCGCCGTCGAGATTGCACACCGGGAAGACTTTCGTGGCCTGCCGATCGTAACCATCGACGGTGAGACTGCTCGCGACTTCGACGACGCAGTGCTGGT
>CAXTRU010000284.1:0-5016 GCA_964246665.1 uncultured Acidobacteriaceae bacterium | reverse complement strand
GGGAATGGCAAGGAAAGAAAGGCAGAAGCGGGTTCCCCGTCGGGGGATGGCAAAGAGAAAGGCAAAGCGGGTTCCCGGTCCGGCATTGTCGCCGCTTTGCTACCCTGAGCGAGACCGCGTGCGGCACGTTGCCGGCGCAGATTTTTGTACCGGGGTGAATGAATGGCAATCACAGATCAACCGTTGCTCGACCAGCAGATCGTTGACAGGGTGCTGCGCCGCACGGCGCTGCACAGCACGCACCATGGCCACAAGGCGCGCATGGTGGACTTTGGCGGGTGGGACATGCCGGTGCAGTATGCCGGCCTCGTCGCCGAGCACATGGCCGTGCGCACGGGTGTGGGGCTATTCGATGTGAGTCACATGGGGGATATCCAGCTGCGTGGACCCAACTCGCTGGCCGCGGTGCAACGGCTGCTGATGAACGATGCGAGCAAGCTGCAGGTGGGGCAGGCGCACTACTCGGCGATGCTGTACCCGGACGGCACGTTTGTGGACGACGTGGTGCTGCACAAGCTGGGCGAAAACGACTACCTGATCGTAATCAACGCCGGCACCCGCGAGAAGGATGTGCAGTGGGTGCGGCAGGTGATTGGGGGCATGGGTGGCGTGCATGTGATGGACGTCAGCGACTACTACACGCAGCTGGCGATCCAGGGGCCGAGGGCGAAGGAAACGCTGCAGAAGCTGACCGGGACCGATCTGACGCCGATCAAGAACTACTGGTTCACGTGGGGGCAGGTGGCCGGATGCCATAACGTGCTGATCGCGCGCACGGGGTATACGGGCGAGGACGGCTTTGAGATCTACATCCCGGCGGATGAGCCGACGAGCTCGCGGGTGTGGGGTGAGGTGCTGAAAGCGGGCGAGGAGTTTGGGATTCAGCCATGTGGCCTGGGGTCGCGGAATACCTTGCGGCTGGAGGCGGCGATGGCGCTGTATGGACACGAGATTTCGGACTCGATCAACGTGTTTGAGGCCAATCTTGGCCGCTACTGCAAGCTGAGCAAATATACCGAGGGGGGTGTCGACTTTGTTGGGCGTGAGGCGCTGCAGAAGGTCGCGGATGCGGGTGGACCCACGCGGCGGCTGGTGGGGTTGGAGATGGTGGAGCGCGGCATTGGGCGGGATGGGTACCCGGTGCTGTCGCTGGATGGGCAGGTGATTGGTGAGGTGACTTCAGGGTCGCCGGCACCGTTTCTGAAGAAGAACATTGCGCTGGCGTATGTGCCCGCCGACATGACCGCACCGGGGACCGAGGTTGCGGTGCAAATTCGGGATGTGCCGGTGAAGGCTGTGGTGGTGCCGACGCCGTTTTACAAGCGGCCGAAGGTGAGTGCGACGCCTGCGGCTGAGGTGGCGGAGACGCCGATTATTACGGCGCCGTTGTCGTAAAGAGACCCGACAGGTCCGCAGACCTAGGAGACGAGTCGAAATGACTGTTCAGGAAATCGAATTAGCAATCGTGGCGTTAAGTCCCGAACAGAAGCTTGAGCTGCATGCGTGGATGGATGAGCTTTACGCTCAGCTGGTGGATGATCGCTTGGAAGCAGACGTGCTTGCGGGGCGATTCGATGCGCTGGCGGATCGTGCCCTGACCGAGCACAAAGCGGGTAAGACGCGTTTGCTCTAGCCATGGTTCACCATGCAAGCCCTGATTTCTGGGCACACTATGCTGCTCTTCCAGCCTCCATCCAGGAACTCGCCCATAAACAATTCGAGTTGTTGAAGGCTGATCCGCAGCACCCCTCTTTGCGCTTTAAGAAGCTCGCTGGCGGTCGTGGTCGCGAGTTCTGGTCCGTCAGGGTCAACCTGAATTACAGGGCCTTAGCTGAGCAGGTCGACGGCGGCTATCTTTGGTTCTGGATCGGGAAGCACGCGTCGTACGATGTGTTGATTTGATCCACGTTCTGCTGCCCAAGCGTGAAGGGGATGAGCGACCTACTCGCCGATCTTCTACAATCTGAACTGGAGACTTAAGCATGGCTTACCCGGAGAACTATCGTTACGCCAAGAGCCACGAGTGGCTGCAGCTGGACGGCGAGAACGGCACTGTTGGCATTACGGACTATGCGCAGCACTCGCTGGGCGACATCGTGTTTGTGGAGCTGCCCAAGGTGGGGCAGGTGATCGAGGCCGGGTCGACGTTTGGTTCGGTGGAGAGCGTGAAGGCGGTGAGTGACCTGTATGCGCCGATCTCCGGGACGGTGACCGAGGTGAACGAGGCGCTGAGCAGCGCGCCGGAGACGTTGAACACCGATGCGAACGGCACGTGGATACTGAAGCTGACTGTGACGAATCCGGATGAGAAGGATGCGCTGCTGAGTGCGGCGGATTACGAGACGTTTGTGGCGGAAGAAGCGGCCCACTAAGGAGGAGTTCATGCATTCCGAAGTCGCGGCACAGATTTTGACTGCATTGACGCCGACAGTAGCCGTCTTCCTTGCCGTTCTTATCCAGAGACAGGATGTGCGCGATTTGCGTTCGGAGGTCAGAGCGGAGATTTCGGGTCTTCGCACCCAAATGCAAAGCGAAATGGTTAGTCTGCGCAATCAGGTGCATGCTGACCTGCTCATGATTCACGAGCGCGTCGCAAAAATCGAAGTAAAGCAGGGACTCTAAAATGCGCTACCTTCCCAAATCGCCCCAGGATCGCCAAGAAATGTTTGCCGAGATCGGCATTGCCTCTGTGGATGAGTTGTTTGCTGCTGTGCCGGAAGAGTACCGGCTGACGCGTGATCTGGAGATTCCCCGGCAGCAGTCGGAGTCGGAGATCCTGGATCGCTTCAAGGCGTATGCGGCGAACCTGGCAAGCGGCGACGCGAACGAGCTGGCGAAGCTGCCGAGCTCGCAGCGGTTTGCGAGCTTTTTGGGAGCGGGCGCGTACCGGCACTACCGGCCGGTGGTGATTGATGCGCTGGTGCAGCGTGGCGAGTTCTTGACGAGCTATACGCCGTACCAGGCTGAGATTGCACAGGGCACGCTGACGGCCATGTTTGAGTTCCAGACGATGATCTGTGAGCTGACGGGCATGGAGATTGCGAACGCGTCGATGTATGACGGGTCGACCGGCGCCGCGGAGAGCGTGCTGATGGCGTGCCGCGTGACCAACAAGTTGGGCGCGGTGGTGGCGCGCACGGTGCATCCGGAGTACCGCGAAGTGCTGCGGACGTCGACGCAGCACCAGGGCATCGACATTGCTGAGTTTGGCTATGACGCGAAGACAGGGCGTGTGGATTTGGCGGCGCTTGAGGCGTCGATCAAGGACGACACGGCGGCGGTGCTGGTGCAGTCGCCGAACTTCTTTGGTGTGATTGAGGATGTGGCTGGCATTGCCGAAGTGGTGCATCGCAAGGGTGCGCTGCTGATTGTGTCGATCGCGGAGGCTGTGTCGCTGGGCGTGGTTAAGCCGCCGCGCGAGGCCGATATCGTGTCGCTGGAGGCGCAGAGTTTTGGCGTGCCGGTGGGCTTTGGAGGACCGTACTGCGGCGTGATCGCGTGCAAGGAGAAGTTTCTTCGCCAAATGCCGGGGCGGCTTGTGGGTGAGACCAAGGACGTCAACGGCAAGCGCGGGTTTGTGCTGACGCTGAGCACGCGTGAGCAGCATATTCGGCGTGAAAAGGCGACGTCGAATATCTGTACCAACCAGGCGCTTGTCGCCATGATGGTCACGATCTTTATGACGGTGTACGGCAAGCAGGGTTTGCGGGAGTTGGCGGAGCAAAATTTGGCCAAGGCAGCGTTCTTGCGCGAGTCGCTGGTGGATGCGGGAGCGAAGGTGCTGTTTGAGGGTTCGCCGCGGTTTCATGAGTTTGTTGTCGATGCGGGTGTGGCGGCTGCGGCGCTGAATGAGGAGTTGTTGGAGAAACAGATCATCGGCGGGCTTGCGTTGAGCAAGTGGTATCCGGAGCTGGGCGAGAATGCTTCGCTGTGGTGTGCGACGGAGTTGACCACGCGGGCGCAGATGGAGGCGGCGGCTGAGGTCGTGCATGGGGTGGGTGTCGTCAGTCCAGAGCCGGAGTTGGTGGGCGCTCGGTAGCGCAGTAAAGGCTGACGCTAAGGGCGCGAAGGTTGCGCCAAGGTTCGCGACGGGATTGTTGCAAGGTTGGAGGCGTTTATGACGGATCTGCATGAGTATGGCGTGACGGTGACGTGGACCGGGAATCTTGGCTCGGGAACGACGGGGTACAAGCACTACAGCCGTGACTTTGCGCTGGAGGCTGAGGGCAAGCCGGCGATTGCAGGAACGTCGGATACGGTGTTTCATGGCTCGCCGGGACGGTGGAATCCGGAGGAGATGCTGGTGGCGGCGTTGAGCAGCTGCCACAAGTTGAGCTACCTGCACCTGTGTGCGGTAAACGGCGTCGTGGTGACGGCGTATGTGGACCACGCCGAGGGCGCGATGCGCTTTGACTCGGCGAGCGGCAGCGGGCGGTTTGAGCGCGTGGTGTTGCGGCCGGAGGTGACGATTGCGGCCGGCAGTGACGAGGCCAAGGCGAAGACATTGCACCACCAGGCGCATGAGCTTTGCTTCATTGCGAACTCGGTGAACTTCGCCGTGGAATGCGAGCCGGTGATTGTGCGGGCCGAGGCTACGGCGGAGATAGCGGCCAGTGGACGTTAGCGCGCTGGAAGGGCAGGAGCTGTCGGCGGTGGAGTTTGTGGCCGACTATATCCGCCTGCGCTTCGATGGGCCGATGCTGACGCTGTATGCGTGGCCGCATGTGCTGCTTGCCGACTTTTCGATTGCCTATGGCGAGCCGGAGTACCGCAATGCCTTGTGCGCGCAGATCGGCGAGACGGTGGCGACGGCAAAGCTGGAAGAGCTGGATTCGCTGACGGTGGAGTTTGAGTCGGGGACGGTGCTGGCGCTGAGCTTGCGCGAAGAGGACTTGGATGGGCCCGAGGCGGGGAGCTACTCGGAGGATGGAAGTGGCGTGGGCGATGAGGAGTTTTAACCGGTGGCGAGATAGGCGCAAGGCAAACGCGGAGTCCGCGGTGTACGCGGTGTAAGCG
>CAXTRU010000283.1:0-5061 GCA_964246665.1 uncultured Acidobacteriaceae bacterium | reverse complement strand
CGGTCTACCGTAGCGCCACGGAGGCGGCGCCTTCCGACGCGAAGGCCTGGCTGGGCCTTGGCTCCTCATCGCTGGAACTCATTGCGGCCGATGGGCACACCCTCGCCAGCCGTGCGCCGAACTCTCCATGGGCGCGCGCGCTGTATGCGGACGAGCTACTGGCGCAGGGCCGCCCGTTGGAGGCGAGCGACACCTACCACGCCGTTTTGGGCTCGAGCACGCCGGAGGAGAAGGCCGTGCTCGCACGCATGCTGCAGCATATGCAGGCCGATCAGGCGCAGTTCCCCATGGCCTCGAAGTCTCAAGCTGCCCTTCAGCAGCTCGTTGCGGAGACGCAAACCCTACGCCTCGGGCCGGCGCAGGATGCGGTGACGTGCCCGGAGCAAACCAAGCGAACAACAGCGTCGTCGCTGGTCACGGATGCCGCCTGCGCCTTTCTAAGCGACCACGATGCGGAGAGCGCGGCCCTTGCGCAACGGGCCCTGCGGCTGGCCCCGGAGAACGCGGAAGCGCTCTACTGGTCGGTCAAAGCGAATGAGCGCGTCGCTGTTCAGGCGCTCGCGCGCGTCGATGGCCTTGCGCCCAACTCTGCGGTAACGCATGATCTGGTCGGCGACCTTTTTCGGTATCAACAGCAGTGGGATAACGCCATCGGCGAGTACAACAAAGCGCTGGCCCTCAACTCACACGATGCTGCCGCGCTTCTGGGAGCGGCCACGTGTTTGTTTAGCTTGAGCCAGTATGACCAGGCGACGGTCACGTTGCAGCGGGCGCTCGCGGACCGGCCGCTCGACCCGAAGTCCAACCTGCTGATGGCCGAGATCCTGAACGCAGGAGGACATGAGGATCAGGCGGTGCCCTACCTGGCCAAGTGCACCGAGGTTGCACCCGAGCTCCAGCCCAGGGTGCACTACCTGTATGGCCGAGCGGCGGCAAAGGCCGGCAATCTGCAGGAAGCCATTCGGCAGCTTGTTCAGGCTCTCCCCAGCGACACCGACGGGAGCATTCATTTTCAGCTTTCGCGGCTGTATCGCAGGACGGGCGATGTGGCAAAGGCGCAGATAGCGGAGGCGGAAGCCAAAACGCTGGTAAACCGGCGCGAGGCGAATGCGGGTACGGCCCTGCGCGAAAGCCAGGCCAACACGCCATAAGCCTGATGCGCCTTACCGCTCCAGCCGGCACGCCCGTCCTTATTCGGGCAGGCGGATGGAGTAGAGATTCCCTGTGCCGATCCGGGGCTCGATGATGGGAGCACCCGCCGGCGTGACGCCGCCGAAGAAGTAGGAATCCGCCTTTGGCGAGTCCAGATTTAACAGGTCGGCTACCGCCACTGCGGGACCGCCGAGGACGGAGACCTTCAGGATTGCCGACCTCGGGTCCGTAAAGGCGTGGAAGTACACGGTCTTGCTGTCCAGGCCCCACACCGGGTCCGCCGCGCTGCCTTCAACAAGGGTCTTCCAGGTCCGGTGGGCAACGTCATACAGCAACAGGCGGGTTTGGTCCGTAGAAAGGGCAGCGATCCACTGCCCGTCCGGCGACCATCGCGGGCTGAACAGGTTCTCCGAGCCGGGCAGCAGCACCGACTGCATCGTCTTCAGGTCGAGCACATGGATGTCGCGCGCCCCGGTCTCCTTGCCCATCAGGTCGGCTTCGCGCCCAAACACCAGCTTGGTTCCATCCGCTGACCAATCGGGGTCAGCCAGGTTGCGTTGGTCCGCGAGCACCTTGCGCACCAGCCCTCCGCGGGCGTCCACCGTGTAAACCTGCCAGGTTTGCCCGGGTTCTCTCGCCATCATGACCAGTTGCGACTGGTCGGGCGACCATTGCGCCAGGAACACATCCAGATCGTCGGGCGTCAGTTGCAAGCGCTCGGAGCCGTCGCCGCTGAGCGCTCGCCAAAGCCGGCCGTCCACGTCCACCCAGGCCACCCAGCGTCCGTCCCGGGAGTAGGTGACGCGCCGGGCGCGCTGCAGAAACGACGGAGCGGGAACGAACTTGCGGAGGTTCCGATCGAAGAACCGCGTTCCCGCCGGCGGCTCCAGGCCGACAAAGTAGACCGCGTCCTCCGTCCGGGATGGTAGAGGCGAGATATAGCTGAGGGGGCCGTTGGTTAACCTTGTGACCTGCTGATGCGCCCCTGCCTTCACGGCCCACAGGTCGCTTCCGTGCCCGTCGCTGGCCTGGAACACATAGACGTTGCCGCTGGCCGACCACGACCCGCAGCAGAGGGAGCGACTGGACGATACGGCAAAGGGCAAGGGATGGATGTGTCGGGTAGACGGCTCCAGCTCCCACAGGGAGCTGTTGTGGGTTACCGGATCGATCAGGGTAAACCGCAGCACGCTGTTCGACGGCGACCAACGGAGCCAGAACGCCCGCCCGGGAAGCGCGGCATAGCGTGCGATGGCACCGCTCTTCAGCTGCACCGTGTCGAGTTCGTTGCCGTTGGCGTACAGCAGGCTCTCCCCATCCGGCATAAAGGTGGCATCGTGGGCAAGCACATCGCCGACCCGCAAGGCGCTTGAATCATCGCGGCGCACAATCCAAAGCGGTTGCTCCGAGTCGCGGGACCGCCGCTCGCGAACGATCAACCTGGAGCCGTTTCGGGAGATGTCCGTGATCGCCGCAGAGCTAAGCTCGTTCGGCATGGCGATCGCTTCGCGGGCCGTTCCGCTTGAATCGACAGACCCGATCTCGGGTCGGCCACCGGTCAGAAAGGACGTGTACACCCGCGGACCGTCCGTCACCAGGGTCAGCAGGTTTTCGGGGTTGGGTGGGCCGTCGTAGATCTCGCTTGCCTGCGTTAGTTGGAGGATCCTGGACGCCTGTAAGGGCTCAACCGGCCGCGTCAGCTTCAGGGTGACCAGGGAGGACAGGCATACCAGTCCGACGGCGGCGCAAGCGAGGTAGCCAAACCGCTGCCAAGGCACAGAGGCCAGACGCGGCTGCACCGTTTCGCTCGAGGCCACCGGCAGACTCACGCCGGGGATCGCGGTGGGGATGCGCGCTGGAAGCACCACGGCCTGTTCCACCTCTGGAACTGCCGGGGGCGCGGGGCTTGGCGGCTTCTCAGGGAGCGCCGGCAGCGGTGCCTCATGGGGCGGCTCGACAATGACCGGCGCGATAAACCGGAAGCCTCGCTTGGCGAGGGTCTCCACATACCGTGGGTGGTCTGCGGAGTCGCCCAACGCCTCACGAAGCTTGCTGATCGCCGTTGCGATCCCACGCTCAAAATCGACGGTGGTGTGTTCGCCCCAAATCTGGCGTTGCAGCTCCTCTCGTGTCACGACCTCGCCCGGTTTGGCCAGCAGGGCGAGCAATACCCGAAACGGCTGGCTTTGCAGCCGAACGCGCATGCCGTATTTCCGGATCTCTCCCGTGTGGAGATCGACCTCGAAGCTCCCGAAGGTGATGAGGTCGTGACGCTGAACGGTGCTCATGGCTCGATATTTCCCAGACGGACATCCTAAACCATGCGCATCGTGAGTTAACCCGCACAGCTAAGCTCAACAGATACATGGCTTAGCTGATTACCTCGAAAACAGGGAGAAGTAAGTTCGTGTCTATTGTGTGGAATCGAGGGCGGGTCCGAATCTTCGCTCGCTACGGACAACCGGCTGCCGAACGCGCTCAAGATCGCGGGGCAGTATCGGTTAGGCCAAGAAGGAGCACCTTCGACAATGGACACCCCACGGTTTCACGCTCGCCTGCGGTCGGGCCTTCTCTCGGTTGTCGCGCTCTTAGGCCTGCTTTGCGCCGGTGCCGCGTTCGCCCAGACCGATCCGCCTATCCCCGCTGGAAAGATTCGCGTGCACTACTACCGGCCGGACGGGCTCTATAGCGGATGGACGATTTACGCCTTCTTCGACACCACCGAGGCGAACGACTTCCCGGATGGGCCGGTCCCGGTGACCGGCACGGACAGCTTTGGCGCCTACTTTGACGTCGGTGTCACCGCAAACGCCAGCAACGTCGGCCTGATCCTTCACAAGGGAGACCTGAAGGACCCGGGACCCAACCAGTACGTTGACCCCGCGACCCAGGGCAACGAGTTTTGGGAGCTCTCCGGCAGCGATTCGCTGAGCACCACGAGGCCGTCCGTCGGACAGGACCCGCCCATTCCGGCAGGGCATGCCCGTATCCACTACTACCGGCCTGATGGCAACTACGCCAATTGGAGCCTTTATGTCTACGGCGCCACAACCGACCCGACCGGCGACTTCTGCGGAACCAACGACTTCTACGCCGGCTATGACAGCTATGGCCCCTACTTCGATGTCGGCGTGGTTCCGGGTCACCTCGGCTTCATCATTCACAACTGCTCAACGGGCGCGAAGGATCCCGGGCCGGATCAATCCTTGCAGATCCCGCAACAACCGGAGGGCTGGGTCGTCTCCGGCAATCCCACTGTGTATCTACAGCCCCCGACAGCGGCCCAGTTGCTGGCGGGTCCCTTCCACCAGCTGCAGGCGTACTGGATTGACGCGACGACCATCGCTTTACAGCCGACCTATGTGGTTCCGGGTGGAACCTACGCCCTCAATGCCAGCCTGACGGCCGGCTTGCAACCTACGGCCACAGGCGTGACCGGGGGCATCTCGATCCCGCTGACGCCGTACGCCGGCACTCTCACGCCCGAGGAGCTGACCCGCTTCCCGCAACTGGCCGGCTACGCACTCTTTAAGCTGCCGGCGGACGTCAAACCCGCCGTGCTGCGGTCGGCGCTGAAGAGCCAACTGGAGGTAAGCGCCTCCGCCGCGGACGGCACGCTGAAGTACGCAACCGGTGTTCAGGCCTTTGGCGCCCTGGATAGCCTGCTGGCCTACAACGGCAAGCTCGGGGTGGTGTTCAACCATCCCAACAGCCCGGTGTGGTCTGACTGGGACGACGACAACGGCTATCCCCTGAAGGTGAAGGTTTGGGCCCCCACCGCGCAGGCGCTCTCCCTGCTGCTGTTCGATCAGCCCACCGATACCACCCCAAGCTGACCGTCGCGATGCATGAGCACAACGGCGTTTGGGTGGCGGACGGTGACAGTACCTGGGCGGGCAACTACTACCA
>CAXTRU010000282.1:0-5071 GCA_964246665.1 uncultured Acidobacteriaceae bacterium | reverse complement strand
ACGCCGCCGTCAGCGAGGTGACCGCAGCCTGGAGTCGAGGGCGCGTGGTGCTGCCGGCAAAAACGCCGCTCGCGCTCGCGGTCATCAGTGTGTTCATCAGCAGCAGACCGGCAATAAACGCGAGCAAGCCGAAAAGGCCGCGGCTGGTGCCACCAAGATTGGCTGCGAGCAAAAACAAAAGCAGCTGCGAAGGCGTTTCCGCACCCAAACCGTGGATGATGCCGACCGTAAACACGGAACCGCGATTGTAGCGAAACGCGAAGGGGTCAGGCCTGGGCAGCCCGGGTCGGACGAGGCTGCGAAGGCGCCACCAGGCGTAGCGCCCGCCCGAGATCAAAAGCGCGATGCGGCTGCGGGTTACCGTGTGGCCATGGTGATGGCCGGCGTGAGCCAGATGTCCGCGGTGTTTCCACATGCTGACGAACACGTAGATGGCCAGAGCGATCAGGGTTGCGCCAACAAGACGCTCGCCGATGGAGTCAAGGTGCTGCGGCAGGGAAAGGTGAAGAAAGATGACGCCCACGCCGAGCACCGCAACCGTAAGCGCGTGACCCAAGGCATATAGCAGGCCCAGGCGCATGCCCTCGCGCCAGCCCCGCTGAACGCTGGTGATGTCCGTGATGGCGGCCAGGTGGTCGTAATCAAAGCCGTGGCGAAAGCCAAGCAGAAGGCAGGAAACGAGTGCGAGTTCGAGCGGCGTGAACATCGGCTAGGTCAGGGTAAATCAACTTGGCAGACCCATGGCGGGTACGGTTCGTCGGGCGATCTGGCCGGCTTGGGCTTCGATCTCTCAGCGACCGGTATTCTGGGACGATGCCGGAACCACGTTCGAACCAGACGCAGGTGCTTGCCGCGTTCGCCGCGGTGTACCTGTGTTGGGGGTCGACCTATACAGCGATCCGTGTGGCCGGCGAGCACCTGCCGCCGCCGGTGGTGTCGGCGACACGATCAAGCCTGACGACGCTGTTGATTCTGGCGATCGCGCTGGCTCGCGGCAAGAGCCTGCGCGTGCCTCGGGGCGAGGGGCCCAAGTTGGCGCTGGTCGGGCTGCTGTTGATGAGCGGCAACAACATGCTGCTGACGTGGGGCGAGACGATGGTGCCGTCCGGGTTTGCGTCGCTGATTGTGTCGACCTTGCCCATCATGGTGGCCCTGATGGAGTGGGGGCTGCCGGGCGGCGAGCCGCTGAACAAGCGTGGATGGGCGGGCACGCTGCTGGGTACGCTGGGCATCGCGGTGTTGGTGTGGCCGTCCTTGCATACCCATGGGCACGGGTACCCATCGGGGCCGGGCGCGCGCGTGGGCCTGGGGGTAGTCATCTGTCTCTTGGCGGCGTTGTGTTTCGCGGTGGGATCGGTGCTTTCGCGGCGCTTTCGGTTTCAAGCCGCCACGTTGATCGCGACGGGGTGGCAGATCGGCACAGCCAGCCTGTTCAACCCTTCTCTGGCGCTGGGTGCCGGCAGCTTCCGACGAGCCGTATGGACCGTGCACGGGATAGAAGCCATTGTGTGGCTTAGCGTCATGGGATCGTTGGTGGGCTTGGTGGCGTTTACCTATCTGCTACAGAACGTGGCAGTGAGCAAAGTCGCGACCTATGCCTTCGTGAACCCGATGATCGCCGTGGTCCTCGGAGTCGTGCTGCTGGGTGAGCGCCTGGGAACGACGGAAATGGCTGGGATGGCCGTTGTTGTGTCTTCGGTCGCAATGGTTGTGCTGAGCCGGGTGGGGGGGAGCAAAGACCAGGGCGGCGCTGGATCGCGAGTTGATGGCCGTAGGTGGTAACGCGGTCGAATAGGTCGCGGAACCACGTCGAAGGGAGGGTGGTGCGCAAGTGACATTGAGCGTGCAAGAACAGTTTGGGCAGATCGATATTTATGTGTTCGATCAGATCCTCCGCGGCAACATCGCGCCAGGTATGCGGGTGCTGGACGCTGGGTGTGGCTTTGGACGCAACCTAGTGCACCTGCTCCGGGTCGGCTATGAAGTATATGGGCTGGATGCGAACCGTGACGCCGTGGAGCATGTTCGGCAGATGGCGGCAGACTTGCAGCCTGGCCTGCCGAAAAGCAACTTTCACGTGGGCCTCTTAGAGGAAATGCCGTTCCCGGATGCGTTCGTGGATGTGGTCTTGTGCAACTCCGTGCTGCATTTCAGCCAGGGCGAGGCGCAGTTTCGAGCCATCCTTGCGGAGCTATGGCGTGTGCTGCGACCCGATGGGATGCTGTTTTGCCGACTGGGCTCCCGGATCGGCATGCACTTCGAGCATGTTGCGGGGCATCGCTATACCGTAGGCGGTGGGAACGAATGGTTCCTGGTGGACGAGGCCATGCTGATGCACCTGACAGCGGAACTTGGCGGGGTACTGCAAGACCCGCTCAAGACGACCGTGGTGCAGGGTCAGCGCTGCATGACGACTTGGGTGGTGCGCAAGCCGGGGTAGCGCTCTCCGCGGCGGCCAGAGCTGACTCTTCGCCGTTACTTGCGGCGCCAGCGAACGCCGTCTTTGCTGTCCTCGATGAGGATGCCCTGGGCGAGGAGGTCGTTGCGGATGGCGTCGGCACGGGCGAAGTTGCGGCGCTTCTTGGCCTCGTTCCGCTCGGCGACTAGGGCATCGATGTCTGCGTCCGTGGGGCCTGCGTTGCTGAAGCGGGCGAGCACATCGGGGTCGACCTGGTCGAGGCGGTTTTCGGCCTTGGCCCAATCGATGGCCCAGCGTGTGAGGTCGGCGTCCTTGTCTTCGAGCACCGCGAAGACCTGGTCGAACTCGGCGAGGAGAGCGAGGGTGGCTTCGGCGTCGGTCTGGCAGAGCTTGTTATGATCGGCGGCGGTGTTGACGGCGCGAATGACCTCGAAGATGGCAGCGCGGGCTTCGGCGGTGTTGAGGTCGTTGGCCAGGGCTTTGCGGAAGCTGTCGTGGCCGTCACGAATGGCGTTGGATGTGGTGTCATCGCAGCCGGTGGCGGTCCATTTCGCCGTGCGCATGCGGGTGGCGAAGGTGCGCAGACGCTCAATGGCGTTGGTGGATTCGCGCAGGCCGTCGAAGGTGAAGTTCAGCTGGTGGCGGTAGGGCACGCTGAGCAGCAGAAAGCGGATGGCTGAGGCCTTGTAGCCCTTCAGCAGCAGGTCGCGGAGGGTGTAGAAGTTGCCCTCGGACTTGGACATCTTTTTGCCTTCGACGAGCAGAAAGCGCACGTGGAACCAGTGGCGGGCGAACTGCTGGTGGGTCGCGCACTCGGACTGGGCGATCTCGTTTTCGTGGTGCGGGAACATGAGGTCTTCGCCGCCGGCGTGGAGGTCGAAGTTGTCGCCGAGATACTTGAGCGCCATGGCGGAGCACTCGATGTGCCAGCCGGGACGGCCTTCGCCGAGCGGGGTGGGCCATGAGGTTTCGCCGGGCTTGGTGGCTTTCCACAGGGCGAAGTCGCGGACGTGGTCCTTGTCATATTCGTCGGCGGCGATGCGGGCGCCGTCTTCGATGCCTTCGAGGTCTTTTTTAGAGAGCTTGCCGTATTCCTTGTCGCGGGCGACGCGAAAGTACCAGCTGCCATCCTCGGCCTGGTAGGCGATGTCCTGCGCGGCGAGGCGCTGGATGAGCGCGACCATTTCGGGGATGTTTTCGGTGGCGCGGGCGATGATCTCGGGCCGCTCGACGCCGAGGGCGTCCATGTCCTCGAAGAAGGCTTTCTCGTACTTCGCGCTGTAGTCGCCGATGGGCTGGTTGGCCGCAGTGGCGTTGCGAATGATCTTGTCGTCGACGTCGGTGATGTTCATGACGTGCTTCAGCGGCAGGCCGAAGAGGCGCGCCGCACGGCGTAGCGCGTCGACGTGGAGAAAGGTGCGGAAATTACCGATGTGCCCGTAGTCGTAGACAGTGGGACCGCAGCAGTAGAAGCGGAAGTGCGCGTTATCGGCGGCGAAGAGGGGCTCGATCTGGCCGGAAAGGGTGTTGTAGAGATTGAGGGTTTGATCCGCCACGCTGGGTCTGGGTCCGTGTGCCGGCGCGAGCATGTGCCCGGCGGCTGCCTTCCGCTTGAGGTGCAGGCTTGATTCTAGCGAAGGGTGGCGTCAGTCGAGGTCCGGGTCGTCCCATGGGTTGTAGAGGAGGACGCCGGTGTCCTCGACGTCGCGTGTGTTGCGGGTGACGAGCGTGAGGCCGTGCTCGAGAGCCGTGGCCGCGAGAAGCGTGTCGATCACCGGGCGTGTGCGTTCACTGGAAAGCTCACCCCAGAGGTGCGCTATGTTTTTGTCAATGGGGAGGACGCGCTCGCCGAATTCTTGTTCTGTTTGTTGTACCCAGGCACCGAGCCGACTCGCTGCAGTGATTTCACGCCTTCTCCGGTGAAAGACACCCTTCCGTAGTTCACCAACTGTCAGAACACTCAGATATGCTCGCCTTGGCTCAAAATTTACGAAGAAGGAGACCACTCGTGCATGTGGACGAGGCTTCGACAACTCAGACACGGTGTTGGTGTCGAGTAAAAGTGAATGCTCGGGGATCAGAGCTCAATCTCCCGGCCCGGGTCCTTGTCGCGCTCGATCTCCCAATCTTCCAGATCGATCTTTGGAATGGTCATCAGGAAGGAAGCGAAGTCAATCTTCGGCTCGGGTCTGGGTTCTGGCTGCAGCGCGCGGTAGGCGTCAATGGAGAGCACCACCGCGCGTTCCTTGCCGTGGTGTGTGATGATCTGCGGACCCTCATCTTCAGCCTGGTCGAGCACATCGCTGAAGTGGGTACGCGCCTGGTTGACCTGCCACAGCGCCATAGATGCCTCCTACTGTGAAGTATGACCTGAGTGCGGCGAATCTGTACATAGTTCTCCGGCTGTCGGCGCGGTACGGCTCGTACAATGAACCGATGGGCAGGATTCACGTGCTTTCGGACCAGGTGGCCAATCAGATTGCCGCCGGTGAGGTGGTGGAGCGCCCGGCTTCTGTGGTGAAGGAGTTGCTCGAAAACGCGTTGGATGCGGGGGCGACGCGCGTTCGGGTGGAGGTGGAGGGCGGCGGGCGCAAGCTGATCCGCATCTGGTACAACTGGCATGGATTGGGGCGCGATGATGCGCTGCTGGCG
>CAXTRU010000281.1:0-5075 GCA_964246665.1 uncultured Acidobacteriaceae bacterium | reverse complement strand
ACGCTCCCCAGAATAGAGGAAACGCGAACTCGTAGCACCGTGCCTGGAGGGCTACGGGCAACATGGATACCACTCCCCGGAAGATCGGAACCGACCAAGACCGTCTTACCATCGGTCTGCTCGTGGTGGGAGTGTGCCTGGAGATCAGTCACGTCCTGGTGATCGCGCTGCTGCCCCATCCTGCGCTGGTCTCGAACGTGGTGCAGCTGCTGGTGCCCCTCTTCGCGATAGTCGTGAGCCTGCGCGAACGAAGCCATTCCAGCATAGCGCTTGGCCGGCACTGCTGGCTGTGTTTGGCGGCGGCCTTCGGCATCTGGTCCAGTGCGCAGGCGATTTACCTCTTCTATCACTTCTACCCGTCGCAGATCCATTGGGTCGTCCGACCCGACGATGTGCTCTGGTTGGCCTTCGGTTTGCCCTTGCTCAGCGCCATCAACGTCCGGCGGGAAGCTCTGGATCGCATCGCTTGGTTCGATCGGGCGCAGGTGTCTCTTTTTATCGCGGTGCTCTACCTGCTGGTCTTTCTTCCGCCGGGACGACTTCGGGTAGACCACGCCTATCTGATCCAAAACGTCGCTCTTCTGCTGTGCTCGCTTTTGCGGCTGCCCAGCTGTATTTACCCCAGGGAACGCCGCTTTTTCATGCGGCTCGCTGTGTTTCTGGTCTGCTACGCCATTCTTGAAACTGCCGGCGATCTGCTGTACCAGCACGGCTGGCGGACCGGCAGCATGGTCGACCTGGTCTGGACTCTTCCCGTCGCGCTGTTTGTGACGCTCATCCTGCGTGACTCCTTGAAGTACAAGGAAGACACGATCGAGTACAGCGGCATTGTGAGCGTCATGACCAGGGTGCAGGGTGTCAGCGTTGCCGGTATCGCCTTTCTTTCCGTCGGTGTAGCCGTCGTGCTCGCAAGCCACCGGCCTATCCTCGGCGGATGCCTCGTTGCCGTCGCTTTCTTGCTTTTTGCGGCGCGCACCAACGCCCGGGAAAGAGCCTGGAAGCTTACGCATGGGCAGCTCGAGAAGAGCCTGCTTCAGGACGCACTCACCGGCCTTGGCAACCGCATCATGCTCCGCAAAGAACTCACCGATCGCCTGAATGAGGCGCCGGAGTCCGTGGTGTTGTACTTCGCCGACCTGGATCATTTCAAAAGCATCAATGACAGCCTCGGTCATGCGCTCGGCGACCGTCTCCTTGTCGAGGTCGGCAACCGGCTTCGCGACGCTTCACCCCCGGGTTCCTGCGTTTGTCGTCTCGGAGGTGACGAGTTCATCCTCCTCAGTGCGGCGGAAAGCGCCGAGGAGGCACAGGCGGCAGGCGAACGTCTTCTCGACGCACTGCGCGTCCCTTACATGCTGAACTCCTCGCCATTCCGCTGCACTGCCAGCGTGGGCGTCGTCCGCGCGATGAAGGGCGAAAATGCCGATGCGCTTTTGCGCACCGCCGACCACGCCATGTATCGCGCCAAACAGCTTGGCAAAAATCGCATCCAGATCTTCGATGCCGGTCTCCGTGCCCAATTGAGCGACCGCTGGTACATGGAAGCGGAGCTGCGCACGTGTGTGGAGACGGGCAGCATCCAGGTCGCTTTCCAGCCCATTTACTCTGTCGAACAGGCCTGCGTCTGCGGCTTTGAGGCACTGGCCCGCTGGTCCCATCCGGTGCTTGGCAACGTGCCGCCCGCCGAGTTCATCACCTTGGCCGAAGAGAGTGGCCTCATCCTTCCGCTCGGGATGCAACTGCTGGAAAAAGCGTGCGCGCAGATGGCGTCCTGGAACCATCTATGGGGAACCGCACTCTCCATCAGCGTGAACGTGTCTCCGCGGCAGTTCGCCGACGCGAATCTCATCCCCAAGCTGCTTGCCACTCTTCAACATACCGGTCTGTCGCCCACACTGCTCCGCTTGGAGATCACCGAAACAGCGTTGCTGACCAAGGAGGCTGTGGTCAAACAAACGCTGGAGCAAGCTCGCATGCACGGCATCCGCATCTCGCTCGATGACTTCGGCACGGGCTACTCCTCATTGAGCTTTCTGCTCAGCCTGCCTGTCGACGAAGTTAAGGTCGATCGCTCCTTCGTCTCTCACATGCACCGCGACCCGGACCGCGAAGAGGTCGTCCGTACAGTGATTCGGCTTGGGCATTCGCTCGGCAAGCGCGTTGTCGCCGAAGGCGTAGAAACCGAGCAGGATCTTCGCGGACTGACGGAGATGGGATGCGAGTGCGTACAGGGATACCTGATCAGCAAACCACTCTTCGCAGACGCGATGGAAGCCGACTTCGCCTCCATCGCCGCCCGCGGTCGCAATGCCGCGAAACCACCACCTGATACCAGCGAAATGGCCCCCTACGGGGGTTCCATGAACCTGGTGGAGGCCTAACCGAGCAGCAGCGTCAACGGCGAGCCTGAAAGCGGTCTCACGCATCCGGTAATTCGACACGCCTCGTGTGAGACCCGCCTCAAAGCGGGTCTCAGGCCGTTCGCCGAAGCCATAAAGCGAAACATGAGACCGCTTCTACAGGTACGACACGCCCGTGAGCCGTTCGCTCTCCTTCCAAAGGCGCTCACCGGCGGCCTGGTCCAGGGCCTGCGGCCGTGGGGTAACCACCTTGGGGTAGCCCTTGAACTCACCAAAGCCGTCCGGTCCGATGTACTCTCCGCCGCGCACCTCCGCGGCAGTCGCCGCATACTCGGTCGGCAGTGCTCCCATCGCGTCATCCTGGGTCATCAACGGTGCCAGGATCGCGAGAATCTTCGCCTTCAGGTTGCTCGTTCCAGGGCCGTTCTCGAAGATGCTGGTCCGCGCAATGCCAGGGTGAACTGCCACGCTGGTCAGGCCTAGGTTCGCCTGTCGTGCCCGCCGCTCCAGCTCTTTGGCAAACAGGATGTTTGCGAGCTTTGAAGCGTTGTAGGCCTCCCACGGGACGTACTTCCGCTCACTCTGCAAGTCGTCCCACACCATCTTGCCGTTGCGATGTGCCAGGCTTGCCACGGTGACCACACGGGCCGTGCCCGCCCGTTGCAGCGCCGGCAACAACAGGCCTGTTAAAGCGAAGTGTCCCAGGTGATTGGTGCCGAACTGGCGCTCAAAGCCATCTTCCGTCACCTGCCGCTCAGGCAAGGCCATCACCCCGGCGTTGTTCACCAACACATGAAGGGGCACACCGGACGCCACAAACGCCTCGGCAAAGGCCTTCACGGACCGTAACGAGGCCACGTCGAGCTCCAGCACCTCCACTGTAGCCCCGGACACCTCACGCCGAATCCGTTCGGCTGCCGCCTCGCCCTTGCTTCGGCTGCGGCATCCCAACAGTACACGCGCGCCATGCCGCGCAAACTCCAGCGCGGCCTGGTAGCCGATGCCGCTGTTGGCTCCCGTGATCAGCATCGTTTTGCCTGCCTGCGAGCTCATCTGTGCCGACGTCCATTTCGTTGCCATCCGCTGCTCTCTCCTTGCGGCCCTTCGGCCTCTTCTGCGTTCCGATGCTCGCTTTCACCAAGGCACATGTATGCTGAGCAAACACTCTGGTGATAAGCAGCCTCTAGCCGTTTTTCGCCATCTGCCTTTACAATCAAGCGGCAAGCTGACCTGTGGATTGTAGTCGTAAGGCGACGCCGCCATCGGCTGCTCTGATTCCGTCGTCATAGGGGAAGGTTTTCTGATGAAAGCAAGCGCACGCAGCGCACAACTCGCCGGGAGCGCAGCGCTCCTGTTGATCCTGACCGGAGCAACCGGCTGTTCGAAGCTCAAGGCACGCGACCAGCTCGTCAAGGGCATCCAGGAGTTCAAGGCTGGCCACTACGAGACCGCGATCGATCACTTTCAGCAGTCTGTCGCCCTCGACCCCAGCTATCCGAACGCCAAGACCTACCTGGCCACCGCGTATAGCTATCAGGTCCAGCCGAACAATGACACGCCCCAGAATCTGGCGGTCGCTCAAAAAGCGATCAACGGCTTTACCGAAGCGCTCCAGGCTGATCCGAACAGTGCCGATGACTGGCGTCAGCTCGCCTCCATTCACCGCAACATCATGCACTTCGATCAGTCCCGCCAGGATGAGTTGAAGGTGCTTCAGCTCGACCCCAAGGACTCCGAAGCAAACTACTCTATCGGTGTGATCGACTTCCAAAAGGCGGACAAGAACGCCGTTGACCTGCTGAAGGCCAACAAGATCACCGACGACCTCAAGGGCAACGCCAAAATCCCGCCCAAGGTGTGCACGCAGCTTGCCCAGGAGAACTCGCCCCTGATCGACAGCTCCATGCAGTACCTGAACCGCGCGGTCGAGATCAATCCGAACTACGACGACGCCATGCAATACCTGAACCTCGACTGGCGCCGCAAAGCCGATATCGAATGCACCAACGACGCTGCCCGCAAAGCCGATATCGCCAAGGCCGACGATTGGGTGCAGCGCGCCATGGGGGCCCGCAAGGCCAACGAAGCCGAGAAGGAGCGCAAGGCCTCGGGCGGCATCGACATGACCAAGTAGTGTGTTTCCGCAGATGCAGCAGCAAAGGCCTCCCCGCGGAGGCCTTTGCTATGACACCCCACAAGGGCCGGTGTTTAAGGCCTGCGGCGTCGCTCCAGCTGGGCAGGGCGCTTGGGCTCCGGACGCAGCGCCTCGTCATTCTCCTTCGCCGTCGGGTGGACGCCGAAGTCCCACACGTTCGCATTCACCGCGCGGTCGTTCAGGATCTCAATCAACGCATACTCCCCGAATTCCAGCGGCTGCACCGGCACCAGCTTCAGCCACACGCCCCCCGGCAGCGGCTCGGCCCGCACCTCAATGACGTCAGGCTGGGCCTTGCCTGTGCCCAGCAGGCCTAGTCGCAGGCTGGACACCGCGCGCGCTCCCTGCCGCACATCCACATGCTCCAGCACATATCCACTGTTCGCTGCAGCCCCGGCAGGCGTTGCGCGGCCAGTTTGGCCTCCGGTATCCACCACAAAGGCCCCGCCGCCCGCATCCTTCTCCGCGCCAGCATTCAGGCGCACGTAGAAGACCGGCTCCGGCACATGGAGTTGCACATCCGCGCGCTCATCCTTCAGCAGCAACAAGTCGTGCGGGCT
>CAXTRU010000280.1:1621-5078 GCA_964246665.1 uncultured Acidobacteriaceae bacterium | reverse complement strand
GTCCGTTACGCCCGGGAGACTGAACTCGGAAAGCTCGCACCCCACGACCTCCGTCACACCTGCGCGAAGCTCTGCCGCAAGGCTGGCGGCGACCTCGAAGACATCCAGCTGCTGCTCGGCCATGCCTCGGTGCAGACGACAGAGCGCTACCTGGGAACAGAGCAGAACCTGGTCTCGGCGGTGAACGATGGATTAGGGCTGGACCTTGGGTAGAGGCGCTCGCTGACTTCGTGGGTACTTGTTGTGTCCGGCAGACGTATACAAGTGTGTGCAACTGTACACGTGTACCAGGCACCTGGTCGCGGCACGGGCGGTCAAGACTTAGGATGTTTGCTGGTCAAACGGTCCTCGTCTTTAATGCTCTAGCGAGTCCTTCCAATCTGGTTGGCGGTGCGCGAGCGCATGCAGCATTGTGGAAATGTACATATTTGCAATCTCGCGGTCAGGACCCGCTCTTCCGGCTTCTGTACTGTCTGTCTCTAACCGCGTGAAGTGAGCTAACTGGTTATTTGGCAACGACCTAGCTGCCCACGACAATGCCCCTTATCGGGTATAACAAAGGAATGAACGCTGAACTGGCAATTCGGGCACCTGAGGGCAGGGAAGAGGCCCAGGAGGCCGCTTCTGGTCGGCCCGAATGCTCCGGTCGGGCCAAATGCTCGGAGTTGACCCCCGCCCAGCTCCAGCTTCGGGCCATGGTTCTGGCTTTTGCCACCTCGCCCCACTCCCGGCGCAACTACGCCAAAGCCCTCGACCTGCTGTTCGCCTTCGCCGACGGCCGGCCGCTCACCCGGGCGTTGCTCATGGAATATCGAGCGTCATGGAGGACCTCGCGCCTTCAACAGTCAACGTCCGCCTGGCCGCCGTCCGCAAGCTGGTCACCGAGGCCCGGGCGAACGGAATGCTCTCGGCCGAGGAGGCCGCCCACCTGACCGAGGTGCCCAACATCCGGCAGCGAGGAACCAGGCTCGGCAACTGGCTAACCAAGGAGCAGGCGAGGGAGCTGTTGCAAGTTCCTGACCGCGAGACCCTTAAGGGCAGACGCGACTACGCGATCCTCGCCCTCCCTGGTCGGCTGCGCCCTCCGGAGAAGGGAACTGGCTTCTCTCTATGAGGACCTCCAGATGCGGGAGAACCGCTGGGTCATCGCCGACCTCCGCGGCAAGGGCGGCCGGGTCCGCACCGTCGCCCTCCCGGTTTGGGTCCGGAAGGGCATCGACGCCTGGATCGAAGCCGCGAGGATTGAGAAGGGGCCGCTGCTCCGGGCCCTCACGAAAGGCGGCAAGGTCCGGGATAGCCTGAGCGACTGGGCGATCTGGGCCGTGGTCACCGAATCAGCTAAGGCTATCGGGATCGAGCGCTTCGGCGCCCACGATCTGCGCCGGACCTGTGCGAAGTTGTGCCGAAAGGCTGGCGGCGACCTGGAGCAGATCAAGTTCCTGCTGGGGCACTCGTCCATCCAGGCGACGGAACGCTACCTCGGGGGCCGAGCAGGAGATCGCCGTGGCCGTGAATGACAGTTTGGGGCTCTGACATACTTGTCGGAAGGAGCGATCTTGGCGAAGCGGACGTCCATTGCAGGCCTCTCAAACGAATACAAGGGACTGCTGGAGAGCGTATCGGCGCTTCTGGACCAGGGACGGTGCAACGCCGCAAGGTCGGTCAATGCGGTCCTGACCGCGACGTACTGGCTGATAGGGCAGAGAATCGTGGAGTACGAACAGGGTGGCCGGGAACGTGCCGCGTATGGTTCTGAGGTGCTGAAGCGGCTGTCGGCGGACCTCAGCGTCCGCTTCGGCCGTGGCGTCTCTGAGCGCAACCTGGAGCAGATGCGGTTGTTCTACGTGCATTGGGGCAATTCGCAGACGCTGTCTGCGGTTTCTATAGATAAGACCTCGGTGGTGATTTCGCAGACGCTGTCTTCGAAATCAGGCCGCCCGGACGTACCTGCCTTCCCACTCTCCTGGTCCCACTATGTGCGGCTCCTCTCCGTCCCTGACGAGGGTGCGAGGAAACACTACGAAAAGGAGGCTGTACGAGGCGGTTGGTCCGTCCGACAACTCGATCGACAGATCTCGACCCTTTTGTTCCAGCGCTCTCGTTCGGAACAGGTCAAGGGCAAGCCCGATGGGCATGCAGACTTCGAGATTAAGAACCCATTCGTCCTCGAGTTCCTGGGCCTCAAGGACGAGTACTCCGAGGCTGAGCTGGAAGAAGCGCTCATCCGTGAGTTGGAACAGTTCCTCCTCGAGTTGGGGAACGACTTCGCGTTCATCGCCCGGCAGAAGCGATTGAGGGTGGGCACCGAGTGGTACCGCGTCGACCTCCTCTTTTTCCACCGCCGGTTGCGAAGCCTGATTGTAGTCGAGCTGAAGCTCGGGAAGTTCACGCACGCGGACGCAGGGCAAATGAACCTCTACCTGAACTACGCTCGCGAACATTGGACAAACCCGGACGAGAACGCTCCCATCGGGCTGATCCTCTGTTCGGAACACGATGCCGCCGTCGCGCACTACTCCCTCGCCAACCTCGGGAACCAGGTGCTGGCTCGGGAATACCAGCTGGCGTTGCCAACGGAAGATCAGCTGGTCAAGCGATTGGAAGCAAGGCGACGCCAGCTCCAACCTTGATACAGACTGCTTTCGCCCAGGGTCCGCGAAACGGGGTCGCTGGGCGGTAGCTTGGGACAATACCTTGCGGAGCATTCGCAAGAAGCAGCAGCCTCCGAAACCTGCTTGAGCAAACTCCGACACGGCATTGCTGTACAGCGCGCTGCTGTATACGCCGGCTGCCTCTCAGCAGCCGCTTTTCTGTTTTGTCCGACGTAGGCTCATGCGAAGATGCTCGCGAGGCTAAAAACTTATGGCGACAGCCGTCCCCTCTTCACAACCTGGCATGGGTGCCATCCCGTACGGAGGTGGCGTGACCTTCCGCGTGTGGGCCAAGTTTGCGCAGTCTGTTGCAGTTTTGGGCACCTTCAACGACTGGAACAAGACCCATAACCCGCTTGCTCCGGACGGCAACAGCGGCTATTGGTCGGCCGATGTTGCCGAGGCGAAGGCTGGAGATGAGTACCTGTTCTACATTCCAGGCGCAGGCAACTCCGGCTATCGCATGGATCCCTATGCCAGCCAGATCACGAACGCGAGCGGTACCTTGAACGCCGTCGTCGCCAGCCGTGACACGGCCTATGCCGACGCGGGTTACGCCACGCCTCGTTGGAACCAAGCGGTGCTGTACGAAATGCATATTCCTACTTTCACTTCCGACCCCAGCAACGAAAATACACACGCCGGCACGCTTAGCTCGGCACTCACCAAGCTCGATGACCTCGCCGATCTAGGCATCAACGCCATCGAACTCATGCCATTGGGCGAGTTTGAAGGCCTGAGTGCGACCGGCTACAACCCCGGCTACATCTTTGCAGTGGAGGACACCTACGGGGGCCCGGATAAAT
>CAXTRU010000280.1:0-1578 GCA_964246665.1 uncultured Acidobacteriaceae bacterium | reverse complement strand
TTGCTGTGATCGTCGACGTGGTGTACAACCACACTGGCAACACCGACCTGTGGCAGTTCGACGGTTGGTTTGATCCCGGCCGGTTCTGCCCGTATGACCCCGCGCCCACGCAGGGCGGGATTTATTTCTACCAGGATAGTCGCGCGCACACTGACTTCGCGCATACCCGTTTCGACTACGGCCGGCCGGAAGTGCAGAATTACCTGGCTGACAACGCCCGTCGCTGGCTGCAAAACCGCTTTGTTGACGGCCTGCGTTTCGATTCCGTTGTGAATATGCGCGGAGTGCAGGTCGGTAGCGACTACAAATTCGACATTCCCGATGGTAAGGCGCTGTTGCAGCGCATCAACGGCGAGGTCCAGAGCACCCAGCCCTGGAAGCTGACCGTCGCCGAGGATTTGCAGGGCTACTCCGCTATCACCGAGCCAGTTGCGAACGGCGGATTCGGCTTTGGCGCGCAGTGGAACAACGGCTTCTACTACGCGCTTCGTGACATCGTCGTACCCGCTGATGATGCAGCACGGCCCATTGAGAGGATTGCAGACCAAATTAGGGCCATCTCTGGCGCCGCCGCTTTCCGGAACGTGATCTACACGGAGAATCACGACCGCGCTGCACCTAATCAAGGAGGCAGTCGCCTTCCCGACATGATCGCTCCCGGTGCCTCGGACAGCTGGGCCGCCAAGAAGCGCTCGACGCTGGCTGCGGCTGTTGTGCTGACCTCGCCCGGCATTCCTATGCTTTTCCAAGGCCAGGAGTTTCTCGAATGGGAGCCATTTCCCACCAACGGCGATCCTGCCCCCAAGCCTATCCACTGGTCACTGCGCGCGCAGTTTGGTGGCATTCGCAACTTGTATCGCGATCTCATCCGACTACGGCGCAACTGGTTCAACACGACACGGGGCCTCAGCGGTGCCAATACGACCGTACTCCCCGTCTTCGGAGACAACATGCTGGTTTATCACCGCTGGGACGAAGGTGGAGCAGGCGATGACGTTGTAGTCGTCTGCAACTTCGCCGGCCGAAGGTATGACAGCTACACCATCGGCTTTCCACGCTCCGGCCAGTGGCGGGTGCGCTTCAACAGCGACAGTGCCGCGTACGACGCTTCTTTCAGCAATGGAGATAGCTTCGATACGAGCGCAGATGGACCGCCGCTCAACGGCATGCCCCGCAGCGGCAATATAGCGATCGCGCCGTATACCTGCATCGTGTTTTCACAGGACTGAGGCGGCCTTCTACTGCCTGGCCGCTTCCGGGGCAGCAAACCGAGTTCCGACGACCAAATATGCACTCCTTTGAATTAACGGCGGCGCGGGGAATCGGGATCGAGCGCTTCGGGGCGCATGACCTCCGGCGCACCTGCGCAAAGCTCTGCAGGAAGGCGGGAGAAGATTGAGAGCAGATCAAGTTCATGCTGGGGCACTCCTCCATCCAGACCACGGAGCGTTACATGGGGTCCGAGCAGGACATCGCCGTCGCCGCAAACGACACTCTTGGAGTCTAAAACAGCAGATGGCGCGAAAGGTGATAGTCCACAGGCGCGATCTTCCGCAATAGCCCCCCCTCTACTCCCTT
>CAXTRU010000279.1:0-5090 GCA_964246665.1 uncultured Acidobacteriaceae bacterium | reverse complement strand
CATGACGGAGAATCCGGTACGAGTGATGGTGGTGGAAGATCACCACGTTGTGCGCCAAGGCTTGATTGCCTTGCTGGCCGGCGCACAAGGGCTTGAAGTCATCGGCTCTGCGGTGAACGGTGAAGATGCGGTAGAAAAGTTCCGCGCGCTGCAGCCGGATGTGACGTTGATGGATCTGCAGATGCCGGGCATGGGCGGCGTAGCAGCCATTCAACGCATCCGTGCCGAGTTTCCGGCGGCGCGCTTTGTGGTGCTGACCACGTTTGATGGTGATGAAGATATCTTTCGTGCGCTGCAAGCCGGTGCGCGCGCGTATTTGCTGAAGGGCACCGACATCGATGAGTTAACCGCGACCGTGAAGGCCGTGCACGCGGGCAAAGGACGTATCGCGGGGCCGATCGCGGAAAAGCTCGCCACGCGCATCGGTGGGCAGGAACTGACAGCGCGCGAGGTCAGTGTGCTGGAGCGTATTGTTGCCGGGCGCGCGAACAAGGAGATTGCCGGTGATCTGCATATTTCGGAGGCGACGGTGAAGTCGCATGTGAACAGCCTATTGGGCAAGCTCGGCGTGGCGGATCGCACGCAGGCCGCTGTGATCGCGCTGCAACGTGGCATCGTGCATCTGCCATGAGAACGGTGAGCATGCGCCTACGGGCATTCGTGGTTCCATTGTTGGTGCTGTTGGCTATAGTGTGTCCTGCTTGTGCAACAGCGCCCGCTGTGTGGCGCGCAGCGACGCCGACGGAGTTGGAAAGCGCATTGCCCGCGCGCGCCCCGGTAGAAAAAGAGCGCATCGAGACGGAGATGCGCACTGCTACAGGGATCGTAAACGAGCATGGCGAAATGATCGCGGCGGTGGTGCTGATCACCGCGGGGTACGCGGCCGACGGACGCTACTCCCACTACCTTCTCGTGCAGGCGCCGATTTCGATAGGGGAACACCTTCAATTAGTCCCCGGGGCGTACGTTGTTGGCTGGCGCCGCGGCGATGCGGGGCTGCTGGTGCACTTCTACGAAGCAGGGAGCGGCGTGGAGCGCGGAGCGGAGCTGGCCGTGCCGGCAATACAGCCGGGACGCGTAGAAAGCTTTCACATCTGGCCGCCGGGGGAACGTTCCGACATCCAGATTGGGCGATTCCTGCTGCACTACAAGTTGGGACGGTAAGCTGGCGCATGATGGAGCGAGGTGAGCGCAAGAGCGATCAGCCAATGCTGGAATCGTGCAGGTGCGAAGTGCACTTCCCAGTGGCGGAGACGTGGACAAGCTACGAAGCGTTCTGACGGTGAAGGCATCACCCTGTTCGCACTCGTCGACCATCGCAGCGAAGCGGCCAACGTTGGCCCACACAATGCCGGAACCAAGCTGCTGGTCTTCGGCAGCCCAAAGGCGGGAACACCAGGGATGCTCGCCGCGCCGACAAGTGCGCTGGACTTGTCGCTCAAGATCCTGGTGCGGGAAGAAGCAGGATCGCAGGGATCGTTCTGGAGTACAACTCGGCCGCGTAGCTGGCGATGCGGCCTGGCGTGCCGAGGGAAGTCATGGGTGTATTGGCCGCGGTGTAAGGACTGGTGGCGCTAGCTGTTGAAGAGCTTGTGGCATCACTCACCAAGCCCAGCCTACTCGCCTCCACCTACTTGCCGCGAATGCAATTTGCTCTACGTGTGAATGCGCCCATTGGGTGCCGCAAGCACCATGTCTCCCTGAGTTTCCAGCACAATGGCGGGGCGGCCTGTGTCTTCGTGGTTCTCGGTCAGCATCAGGCGATTGTTGGTGGGCGTGGCCACGGAGATGGTTTCCTTGCCCGGCGTGTCGACCAGGGTGATGCGGTGGCCGCTCTTGGTGACGATCCGCTTGATGTTATTGGCTGCAAACTCGGAACCGTTTGTCTCGCCCGGCATGTGAAATCCGGTTGCTGGTAGCTGGTGTACACCGTTCCATGCGGAGCCCACAACGTAAGGCCGCTCCGCATCGCCTTCCTCAAAGGTGACCATCACTTCATCACCAATTTCGGGGTAGAAGAGCATGCCGCGGCCGGCGCCCGCATGCGCACTAAGCAGGCGCACCCATGTGCTCTGCGTGACCTCCTGCCAGTAGTACTGTACGCGGATGCGGCCCTGGTTATGCGGGTCGTGATTGTCAACCACGCGTGCGGGATACACGCCATCCAGCATCGGTCGTGCAGGCCGTACGGGCGGTGACCACTTCTGCGCGGGCGTCGCGGTGAAGGTGTTCTCGTAACCCTGCGACGTCCAGCGGTGATCGACGCTCACGACACCGTAGGTCCCAGTCACTTCGGGCAAACCGGTAACCTCCACCGTGTCGCCGGCACGCACCTGCGGATTGCGGCTCACGCCGGAACACAACACTGTGTTGGCCAAGCCGCGCCGCGCCTCACGCTGCAGGTGTTGCTGCATGGCGTCCAGTGTGTCGGAGCGATGACGGTCGACCCACATCGCTTCCACGTTGCCTGAAGCGGCCTCTGCGGCGGAGACCATCTTTGCCGCGGAGGCGCCGTACTTGGGCACGGAGGAGGAAGTTGCGCCGAAGACCTGGCTCTGCATCGGCTGGAAATCGTAGTGCGCGCCTTCGGCCACGACGGGCCGCAACATTCCGCGTGTCGTCCACTCCAGCAGCCCGTATTCACCCTGTCGCCAGTTTATTGTGGAGCCGTGTCCGAATCCACCGGAGCCATCCACCGCGGGCCGGAACCAGGCTTCAGCATCGTCCACCAGGCGCGACGCGAAGCTGTAGTCCGTTTCCTGCCATTGAACATAGGACAGATTGGCACCTGCCACCCTGCGGGGGCAGCAAGCTGGCGCAGCGTGTAGGCCTTGCGGACGGCCTTGCTCACGGCCTTGCTCATGCCGTGTACTCCAGGCCGCTCTCGCGCATATCGAGTAAAACATCCTCAAGATCACCTTCGATGTCGGCCTTGGATGCGAGGACGATGCCTTTGTCCTCGGGGCTTTCGCGCCAGTAGATTTGGAAGAGTTGGAACCATCGTTCGATCTCGTCGGTGCTGGTGGCGAAGAAGTCTTCCGAACTCAACAAGTGAAGCGTGTACAGCAAACCGGGGTACTGTGGGTCATCTTCAAGATCCGATGCAAACATCTCCTTGCTTTGCTTCAGGAACGGAGCTTTCAACGCGTGAATGGACCGAACCGCGGCCGGTCGTCGATGTCCTGCAGGCGACGACGGCGTGCTGCGTCCTGCGAGGTCGCCAGCGAAGTACTCTGCGCGTTCTCAGCTGCACGAGGTAACGAGCGATCTTCCCCAGACCTGGGTACGGTTTGGTCGCGAAGGGACATGCTTAGTCGATCTCCACCACGACACAGGTCGCGTTATCGGTCCCACCGGCGTCGCTGGCCGCCGCGCCCAGCAGTTGACAGGCCGGTTCTGGCGGTGAAGGGGTCAGCATAAGCGACAGCATCTCGCTGTTGGAGAGCGTCTTGCAAATGCCATCGGTCGCCAGCAGAAAGCAGTCACCCAGTTGCACCTTGACCATGGTGATGGTGGGCACCACAAGGTCGGACGCGCCGATGGCTTGGGTCAAAATGCTGCCGAGGCGTTCCAGTTCCACAGCGGTGAAGTGCCGCTGGCCTTCCTGCAAGCGATGCGCCAGTTGCGAGTGGTCGTCGGTGAGCCGATGCAGCGATTGCCCGCGCAACAGGTAGGCGCGGCTGTCCCCCACGTGGCCCACCCACATCCGCGATCCGTCAAAGTGGGCCGCGACGATCGTCGTACACATCCCTTCGTAGATGGGGTCGCGGCGCGCGGCGTGCCACACGGAGCGGTTCGCCGCCTGGATGGATCGTTGCAGCTCCGAGCCGGCGTCACTGGCGTCCAACTCCTGCGGAAAGCGGCTCAACACGCAGTCCACCGCGGACTGGCTGGCGACCTCGCCGGCCCGTGCACCGCCCACGCCGTCGCACACCACGAACAATCCGCGGTCGAGATCGAAGCCAAAGGCATCTTCGTTGGAACGCCGTACGCGTCCCACGTCGCTGGCCGCGGCCGCCCGAATCCGAATCTCCATTGGTCTCTTCCTGGAGGGAGCTGTTAGCTGTTCTTCTTCGCGCGCCGGTCATACCCGAAGCGCAGATCGATGTTGTTGGCCAGCGTGATGGTGCTGCCCCGGCGAAGGAGTTCCGGTTGCCCGGGGCGCAGGGTTTCGCCGTTCAGGCGCGTGCCGTTGGAGCTCTTCAGGTCGGTAATGTAGAGCTGCCCGTTTTTGCGGGCCACCTCGCAATGAAAGCGGGAAATGGCGTGCTCCACGTCCTGCAGCACGATATCGTTCTTCTGCGCGCCGTTGCGGTCGACGGCACCGATGCGCACCAGGTCCTTGTCTAAGGGGTACAGACGCCCGGCCTCCAGCCCGCGCGTGATCTCCAGTACAGGGTAACGCTGTTGTTTGCGGCGGCGCAGCCATGCGGCGATCATGCCGGCGGTGGCCAGGATACCCATGCCGCTGCCCAAAAACATCAGGCGGCTGCGCACCATCTGCGCGGAGCTGATGCGTGATCGCAGATCGCGCGCCAGCGGATTGTTGGGTGAAAGGCGTTCTGCCACAGACAGCGCGGCACTGGCCTCGGCGAGGTGTCCATTCAGGAACGAGGACTGCGCCTTCGTGAGCGAGGTCCTTGTCTGATCGTCGCGTGTGGCGGCGACCTGCTGTTGTGTCTGCTCACTGGTGGCCGCTTGCTGCTGCGCGGCCTGTTGCGCCTGCACCTTGGCCTGCGCTTCCTTGAAGCCCTGCACGGCGGCGGCGTTGGAAGGATCAATCTGCACAACCTGGCCGTAGGCAGACATTTGCTGCTGAGGATCCGTGGTGGCCAAGGCCTGGCTCATCAAGGATGCGACGCGCTGTTTGTTGGCCTGGTCGGCCGCGTCCTTCTTGGCGGCAGCCTGCTGCTGGGCTACCAGCACTTGCTCTGCCTGGGAGGTGGGGCCATCGGCGGCGCGGCAGGCGCGAACGTGGTCTTCAGCGGCGATGGCACGGGTGTTACCACCATCAACAATCAGCTCAATACCAATGGCCAGCTGATCACGGTGAAGAAGGCGATGCCGAACAGCGCGATGTAGAACGTGTC
>CAXTRU010000278.1:0-5107 GCA_964246665.1 uncultured Acidobacteriaceae bacterium | reverse complement strand
CAGCCGGCTGGCAAGCAGGCTGCCGTGCGAGCGGACGCCGAGACGCGCAAGCACATACACCACCGCCCACACCGAGCCGCAGCCCACAACGGCGGCCAGCGCCGACTGCCACAGGGCCCAGAAGAAGGAGCGGTCCAGCGCGGCGTATTCCTTGCGCGCAATGAGCCGACCGAACGGCGCGGCCTTGGTGTTCATCCAGGCGACGGCCATGGAGGTCAACGTGCCGCACACGCTGAGGCTCATGCCCATCTGGCCGGCTTCAATCGGTCCGCGGGCATTCATCAGGATTGGGTTGAAGAGCTGCGAGGTGAGGTAGCCGGCCAGCCAGGAAACGGCGATGCGCCACTGAAACGGCCAGACCTCGCGACGCCAGTCGATACGGAACGCACCACACTTGTGGCGAAGCAGCGGAAGGAGAAGGCCTCGCTTCTGTGCCAGAAACCAGCCCCCGGCAATCGCCTGGCCAAGGATGAAGCAACCCGGCGCAAACAGGCCGCGGTGCACCAGAAACGCGCTCCAACCCAGCACGGTGCCTGCGATGGATTGACGCAGCCGGGTGCGCGCCACCTCCGGAACGTACCCGCAGCCTTCCAGAAACGAAAACAGGGGATCGATCTGGAAGGTGCAGCTTGACGCCACCACAACCAGCAACCAGGGCAGAATATAGTGCACGCTGTCCACAGCGCGTGGGCCGCTGTCGGCATGATGGAAGAAGGCAAGGCCGACCGGAACCAGCGTGACAGCCATCAGCACCGCGCCGACGGTGTACCAATGCACGGACTTTTGCAGCACGTTGGCAAGCCGTCCATGGGCTTGCTCCGGGCCGGTGATGGCTCCACTGGGTGCGATGTCCAGGTGGGCTGCCTCATGCGAAGCGGCTTGCAGGATGACGACCGAAAAGCCAAGCTCAAAGACGATCTGCAGCGCGACCAGCGAGTAAAAGGTGTAGTAAAACCCCTGCTCGGCGGGGCTTAGAAAGCGCGCGATGAGCAGAATGGTGCCGATGCCGGCCAGCGAGGACCACCCACGTGCGAGCACGGTGAACGCCACGGCACGGTCGATGCCAAGCACAGCGGCAACGCGGCGCGGCAGCGACATCGCCACGGTTGCCTGGGCTGGAACAACGGTCTCCGGCAAAAGTTCAAGGCCCGCCGGAGTATTCGAGTTCGCCGCTAGCTCGCTCTGTGGTGAGAAGGGGCGTGGGCCTCGTGCTGGAGAGGGGATGGGCGGCATCGGCATCGTCGGGCAGTGCCGGTCACAATGCGGCGTATTCCCTGCCGTCAGTCTACAGGCTGACCGCTGTGCTTCCGATGTGACCAGTGGCCGGTTTCCAGCACAAGGGGTTGCCGACAGGATTACGTACGCTCGGCAAGTTCCGTGCGCAGCCACCCGCGCGCCATGCTCCATTCGCGCTTGGCGGTGCGCTCGGAGATGCCGAGCACAAGCGCGATCTCGTCAAAGGTAAGGCCACCGAAGAAGTGCAGTTCGACCACCTTGCCCTGGCGCGCGTCGACCTCGGTAAGCCGTTCCAGCGCCTGATGAATAGAAAGGATGTCGACGGTGCGGTCCGCCGTGGGGAGCAGTGCTTCGTCCAGCGTGACCTGCTGCTGCACGCCGCCGCGCTTTTCCGCTCGCTTGGCGCGTGCGTGATCAACCAGGATGTGGCGCATCACCTGCGCGGCCGTGGCGAGAAAGTGCGCGCGATTTTGCCAGTGCTGATGGGGATGGTCGACCATCTGCGCGTAGGCTTCGTGCACCAGGGCGGTGGGCTGCAGGGTGTGGTCGGCGCGCTCGCGGCGCATGTAACCGGCGGCTAAACGGCGAAGCTCGGTGTACACCTGCGGCACCAGGCGTGCCTCCGCATCGCGATTGCCTGCGCTGAGTTGTGAGAGCAGGGCGGTCACGGAGGGATCAGGAACGTGCGGCGAATTTGCGGGTACGGTCATAGGGCGCGGACTCCCATTTGCCCGCGATTGTACTGCGCAAATCAGGCCGCACCTACTGATTTCTCCCGGTGTGGCGAGAGAGGGCGAACGCGCCACACCGAGCTAGGTGTTCATCGGTTGAACAGCAGACGTATGCTGTTTCACATCAGCTGTTGCGAGGAGAAGCTTGTTCGCTGTGTTTGGACGAGGGGTGAGCGGCAGCTTCAAACCGGGCATCACATTCCTGCGCGTCAGGCTACGCGTCAAGATATTTGCCGCGTGGGTTCTAGCCCTCTGTATGGCTGCAGCGCCTTGGGCTTGCGCACAGGCGCCGGACTTGAACGCCTTGAATCAACAGGCGTGGTCCACCGAAGAAGGGCTGCCGCAAAGCAGCGTTCACAGCATCTTGCAATCAAGTGATGGCTTCCTGTGGTTCGCCACCGAAGGCGGCGTAGCGCGTTTCGATGGCTACAGCTTCACCGTCCTTGGACAGGAGAGCAGCCCGGCGTTCACAAGCAATGACATCACCTCGATCGCAGAGGCACCAAAAGGTGTGCTGTGGTTTGGCACTTCAGACGGCCTTGTGCGGATGCAGGGATCCGTGTTGCAGCACTTCGGCGAAAAGGACGGCTTGCCTTCAGCGTCTATCGTGTCGCTGCTGGCGTTAGACGACACGGACACACCGCTGCTTGTGCTCACGACCGCGGGTCTCGTTCGCTACGACGGCAAGCGTTTCGTCGCTGTTCCTGGCTTGCAAGAGCCCATCGTTGCGCTCGCCCGTGCCGGTAGTGAAGTGATCCTATTGGGTGCGCGGCAGGCGTTCCACTACGTGCGAGGCGCGGCCATGCCGTTTGCTTTGCCGGGTGTACCAGCCGGCGAGCGCGTGGTCCAGGTGGGAAGCGGACCGAACGGTTCGACATGGGTCGCGACCGCGCGCACTGTGCTTGTCGATTCTGCTCGGGGCTCGAGATCGCTTGTGCTGCCGACCGATACACAGGAGGCCAAGATTACGGCCGTGTCCTTGGGGCGCGATGACGTGGCTTGGGTGGGCACAACGCGCGGCTTGTTTGTCGCTGCGCCGCTCGTCAAGGGGTCCATGGAGAAGGTTGAAGGCTTCGGCAACGACGCCGTGCTTTCGCTCCTGCAGGACCGTGAGGGCAACCAGTGGGTCGGTACAGAAAACACCGGTGTACATGTGCTGCGTGCACGCAAGTTCGCCGTGCAACGTGCCACGCTGGGCGAGGCAACCACGGCTGTGGTGAAGACCAGCGATGGAGTGCTTTGCTTTGGCACGCGCGATGCGGGCGTGCGTTGCATCCATGGCGAACGAACCGAGCCCGCGGCGGATATGGGTGCACTGACCAGTCCTGTGATCCTGTCGTTGGCCCCAGGTTTGCACGGCGATCTATGGGCGGGTACGCCGGATGGTTTGAACCACGTGCAGGGAGGCAAAGTGCAGCGGTACACCTCCGCTGACGGCCTGCCCGATGACTTCATCCGCTCCGTGCTGGTCGCAAAGAACGGTGTTGTGTGGCTGGGCACACGCTACGGACTTGCTTCGTTGCAAAACGACAAAATCAAGATCTACACGCGAGCAGACGGGCTGCCCAGCGAGTCCATTGGGCCCTTGCTGGAGCCTCGATCCGCTACGGTGAACCAGCAGTCAAGTGGTGATGCACAAGCGCCAGCGCTGTGGATCGGCACGGCAGCAGGCTTGTCCCTGTGGGATGGCACTCGCTTTCATAGCTACGGCGTCCGCGGCGCAAGCCGTCCACCGCAGATTGTGACCGCACTCGCGCAGGACAATGCGGGAACGCTTTGGATCTCGTACCAGCACGGGGAGCTTGCCCATGTTGTCGCGGGACAGGTGAAGCTGCTGCGCACAACCGGCTTGCCTGACGACGTCGTCGACATGTCTGCCGACGCTGCGGGCTTTCTTTGGTTTCGCGGCAAGCGAGGTGTCGCTCGTGCTTCGTTGCAAGGGCTTAGCGCGTGTGCGGATGATGGACGCCCATGTCATCTCGCCGTCGATATGTATGGGGCGCAGGACGGCATGCCGAGCGACGAACTCACAGCCCAGGGGTCGCCGACGTTGTGGGCTGCAACGCCTGACGAACTATGGGTCGCGACGCGCAAGGGCCTGGCGTTGACGCATCCGCTGCACCTTCCGTTCAACGCTGTTCCACCGCCCGTGGCGATTGAGCGCTTCGCCGTGGATGACCAGACTCTACCGATATCGACGTCTCCGTTGCGCATCGGCTCCGGGCATCACAGCTTCACGTTCGACTATGCCGGGCTCAGCTACACGATGCCTTCCAGAACGCGCTACCGATACAAGCTGGAAGGCTTTGATCGTGACTGGGTGAACGCCGGCACAAGACGGACCGCGTACTACACCAGCCTGCCGGGGCGGCACTACCTGTTCCGCGTGATGGCGTGTAACAACGACGGTGTGTGGAGCCCGGTTGGTGCCTCGCTGCGGTTCTCCGTTGCGCCCCCTGTGTATCTGCGCTGGTGGTTCTTTGTGCTGATGGCATTGCTGCTGCTCAGTGCCTTTGCCGCTGTGTTTCAGCTTCGGCTGCGCAGCGTCGAGCGCCAGTTTGCCCTGGTGTTGAAGGAGCGGAATCGCGTGGCCCGCGAGGTGCATGACACGCTGGCACAGGACTTTGTGAGTGTTTCGCTGCAGCTTGAGTTGATCGCACAAATGGTGCGCGCAAACAGGATGCCTGAAGTGACTGCACAGCTGCAGGCCACACGCACGCTGGTGAAAAACGGCCTTGAGGCGGCACGCCAAAGTATCTGGGATCTGCGGGCAAATGTAGCGCACAATAGCCTTCCAGTGCGCGTGCGGCAAGTAGTCGAGGCGTTTGCTCAGCGGCATCCCGAAACGCGAGTGACCGTCGGCGGGGCGTATCGCGCCCTCGACGACGGAGTCGAAAACCAGGTGCTCCGCGTCCTGCAAGAAAGTCTCTCCAATGTGGACCGTCACGCGGCAGCTACGGAGGTAGCCGTCGACCTGCGCTATGGTCCTGACAAACTGGCACTCACGGTACGGGATAATGGATCTGGCTTTGCCACCACTGAGGCTCGGCAGCGTGAGGGACACTATGGTTTGCGTGGCATGGAGGAGCGTGCGGCGGAGCTGGGCGGGAGCTTGCGCGTGGTGAGCTACCCGGGCAAGG
>CAXTRU010000277.1:0-5148 GCA_964246665.1 uncultured Acidobacteriaceae bacterium | reverse complement strand
CGCCTGTGCTGCGGGCTGGGGTTCGCCTTCTTCGGCGGCCGCGGGCACTGCGGTGACCTCCTGCTGGGCCGCCGGCGTGGGTTCGGCGGCGGCGCTTAGGTCGGCAGCGGCTTCCGGGTTCTCCTGCGGCTGGGCGGAGCGCTTCACATGCGCCGCGCGGTGCGCCTTAATCTTGTTGACGCGCTTTTCTTCCTCGTCCGTGCGCACGGTGATGAACTTGATCACCTGCTCGGTGACGCGCAGGCGGCGCTCGATCTCGGAGATCAGGCTGGCCGGTGCATCGGCGATCAGCAGGACGTAAATGCCGTCGTTGAACTTGTTGACGGTGTACGCCAGGCGACGGCGACCCATCTTCTGGTCCGCGAGGGTGTTCTTGACCGTGCCGCCACCCCCGGTGATGTAACCGGAAAATGTCTCAATGCTCTTGTCGACATCCGCGTCCTCGAGGTCAGGACGGAGGATGTACATGATTTCGTAGCTGCGATTCATAGTGCTTCTTTCTGCGGGTTTGGTGCCCCGCACCGCCTCGGGTTAGTTTCCGAGGCCGGTTTGGCTCTGGTGTTGAGAGTTGTACGTTGTACGTTCTACGTTGTACGTGTTCTCCGGGGAAGACCTAACTGCTCTTACTTGGACGTACAACGTAGAACGTAGAACTTACACCCGTCTGTTGAACTCATTCATCGCCGCATTGACACCCTTGCTCAGGATGCTCTCGACGGCGCGTACTGCCATATCCAATCCATCCTCCAGCAGTGCGAGCTCCGCTTTGCGCATGGGCGCCAAAAGGTAACTCGTGCCGCCGGCCTTGATCGCGCGTCCGTCTTCGGCCGGCGGTTTGCCGATCCCAATCCGAACCCGCGTCCACACATCCGTCCCTAATGCCCCGGTGACGGACTTGACGCCGTTGTGGCCGTTGGCTGAGCCGCTGGTCGCGATCTTCATCGTCCCCAGCGGAAAAGCCAGCTCGTCATAGAGAACAATCAGGTCCTCTACACCGAGGTTCAACTCCCTGAGCAAGGTGGCCACGGAAAGCCCGCTCAGGTTCATAAAAGTCTCAGGCTTAGCCAGCAGGACATCCTGCCCCATCAGTCTTGCCCTGCCGGTCTCGGCCCTGCCCCGGCGGTTGGTAACGGCCACATCACAGATGGCGGCGATGCGGTCGACGGCCATGAAGCCTGCATTGTGCGGCGTCTGGAGATACTCCATGCCAGGATTGCCGAGACCAACGATGAGCTTCATGGGACGAGTCAGGAGTGAAAAGTTAGGAGTGAGGAGGAGTGCTTACTTCACTCCTAACTCCTAACTCTTAACTGCCACCGCTACTTCGCTTCCTCCGTCTTGCCCTTCTTCGCTACCTCGGGCTCGCTGGGAGCGTTGACCACCGGCTCGGTGGAAGCATCTTCCCTCGGCGTCGTGATATGCGCGACCAGCTCTTCCTCGCCGGACAGGAACTTCACGTTGCCCGCATGCGGCAGGTCACGTACGTGGATCGTGCCGTTGAGTTCGAGGTTGCTGATATCGACGTCGATGTGGCTCGGGATGTTGTCCGGAAGGCACTCAACTTCAACCTCATGCAGCACCTGCGACAACACACCACCCTGCGTCTTCACGCCGGCGGCCGTTCCGGTCAGCTGCACCGGTACGGATACGCGCATCAGCACGTTCATCGCAATGCGCTTCAGGTCGATGTGCAGCAGCTTGCCCTTGATGGGCTCGTTCTGCCAGTCAACGATCATCACCTTCGTCGGCGCGGAGCCTTCGATGTTGAGGTCGAAGATCGTGTTGTGGCCGCTCTCGGAGTACAGGATCTTGGTGATGACTTTGGGGTCAACCGTGACCGGAACGCTGGGCTGACCGGCGCCGTACACAACGGCCGGGATCAGACCGGAAACGCGCACGCGACGTGCATGGTTCTTGTTGAACGTGCCAGTACGCGGTGTAGCCGCGACAGCCTCGATGGGAGTGTTTGCCATGATTTCCTTTCGGGCGAAGAGCGGAAGAAAGCGAAGAGCAAACAGGAATTAGGGGAGCCTGCTTGCCCTCGTGATTTCTTCTCTTGCTCAACTCCGTTCGCGGCTAAGCCGCTGTTTGTTGTGGGTTGTAGCTCGCCGGTGTCGACCTGTTTGCTACTTCCTGTTGGCTGTTTGCTGCTCTTAGTTGAACAACGTGGAAACCGACGTCTCCATGTGAATGCTCTCGATCGCGCGGCCAAGCAGCCCGGCGACGGAGCGAACTTTGATCTTGCTGGTGTCCTGGGCGGCTTGGGTCAGCGGAATGGTGTTGGTGACGATCAACTCTTTGAGGCCCGACTCCTGGATTCGCTCAATGGCGGGGCCAGACAGCACGGCGTGACTGGCGCAGGCGTACACCGCCTCGGCGCCCTGGGCGAGCAGCGCATCCGCCGTCTTGCAAAGCGTGCCGGCCGTGTCGACGATGTCGTCAAGGATGAGGCAGGTCCGCCCACGCACGTCGCCGATCACGTTCATCACCTCGGTGACGTTGATGTCGGTGCGGCGCTTGTCCACGATGGCCAGCGGCACTTCAAGCTTCTTGGCAAAGAAGCGCGCACGCTCCACGCCACCCGCATCCGGGCTGACCACGGTGAGGTTCGGCAGGTTGAGCTTGCGGAAGTAATCCACCAGCACCGGCGACGCGAAAAGGTGATCGACCGGAATGTTGAAGAAGCCCTGGATCTGCGCCGCGTGGAGATCCATAAACAGCGCGCGATTGGCGCCGGCGGTCACCAGCAGATCGGCAACGAGCTTGGAGGTAATCGCGACGCGAGGACGATCTTTGCGGTCCTGGCGGGCATAGCCGTAGTACGGGACGACCACCGTGATGCGACCCGCGGACGCACGCCGCAGCGCGTCGATCATGATCAGCAACTCCATCAAGTGCTGATCCGTGGGGAAGCAGGTTGGCTGAACGACAAAAACGTCCGCACCGCGGACGTTCTCTAACAGCTGAAAGCGAATCTCGCCGTCAGAAAAACGGCGGAAGTCCGTCTGCACCAGCGTGACGCCAAGAAACTCGGCGATCTCTTCGGAGAGCGCACGGTTGGCGGAGCCGGAAACGATCTTGAAGTGCTTGTCTTCGCTGAGCTTGGAAGCCTTCTTGGGCTGCGCCGAAGATTTGGGCGCGGCACCATCTGCCGACGACGACGCGCCGTCCGACGAAGGCTGAGGGGTTGCTTGACTCGGAGCCTGGGTAGGTTCGAGGACAGCGGTTTGCGCGCTGGCCTCGTTGCCTTGATTGGTGGAGCTAGGGAATGGAACCGCTGTCATACCGTTTTCGTTCGCCACGCTTGAGACTCCATGAGGTTGGTTGACCTGGTCAGAGTTTCGTACAGCTTCTGGTTGATGCTGCCGGCAGCGGGTAGCTCCGCCGGGTGTTGCGAGTCAGACTGCGATTCCATCTTCGGTCAGGCGCGTCGTGTTGCCCATCACGCCTGCCGGAACTTCCTTTGCGATACCGCCCTGGTCCTGAGCCTGGGCGGGTCTTGCTCAACATTCAGCGGCCCGGTTTGGAGCCGCCGTCCATCTCAAAAGTTCCCTTTGCTTCTGCGATCCGCTTGTACCCGTAGGCGTCGACCTTGGGTGGTTGGGCGACCAGGATTCGAACCTGGACTGTCTGCGTCAAAGGCAGATGACCTACCGTTAGTCGATCGCCCAGTGGTCCCCGGCATCAGCCGGAGAAGCACGCTCTGCGAACCTTTACCTCGTGTGCCAGAAGAGCGGTTCGCGCGGTACACAACCAGCTTACGCGAACATCTGCTGCCAGTACTCATGGCGGGGGAGCGTCTGTGTCAAAAGCGCCCGCGCACCCAAAGACTGCACACGTTGTTGAGCCTCGTACGCCGCTTCATCGGATCCGTAGATCCCGAAGAGCGCCGACCCGGAACCTGACAGCGACGCATAGAGCGCCTTTGCGGTTCCTGCATCCGCAAGTCCGGGCTTCTCTCCCAAAAGGGCAAGCTTGAGATCGTACAGGGAAGGGTGCTGCCGAAAGGCAACCGACTCAAAGTCGTTCTCTACCCCGGTACGGACAAGCGCAAGAAGAGGATGTTCCACCCCAGTCCGCGAGCGGCCAGGGGACCCCGGATTCTCGGCCAGATCGCCTTCCACTCCGTGCAAAGTTTCCTTTGCCCTCTTGCCTTGCGGCAGATCTTCCCCGCCCGCAGGCTGGTAGGAAGAGGATTTGGCGATACCGGTTGCTACTCGTCTTGACTCCTGACTGGTCCCAATGGGAGTCCAGGCAGAGGCCAGAACGCGGCTCAACTGTTCAAGCCTATCGGATGACGCTGTCGGGGTCAAGTGCGGCGCCACGGCGTGGGACGCGCCTGCGGCCATTTGCGCATCCAGATCGCGAAACGCCTGCGCCGTCGATACGCCCACGTCCGGCACCGCGACCACCACGGGCAGCGCCGGGCTATCCGGCAGCGGGAACACGGCTTCCCCGCGATGAAGGCCCAACACAGTGCCCCCCAGCAGAAACAACGGCACGTCCGAACCGACTTCGGCCGCCAGCGCCAATCGCTCGGGCCCCGGCAATGCTACGCCGAGTTCCCGCTCCAAACCCAGCAGCGCGGCCGCAGCGTTGGCGGAACCGGCACCCAATCCGCCCTGGATCGGCAGCCGTTTCTCGATCTGGAGGTGCACCTCAGCCGTGATGCCGAGCCGCTCCAGCGCCCCGGCCACCATCTTGTACGCCGTATTGCGCTCGCAGTTGCCGGCCCGTGTGCACGGCACCCCGGGGTGGTCGGCGTCCAACGTGATTCGGCGCTCCCGCGAGGCACGAACCTGCACAGTGACGACATCGTGCAGCGCCAAGGTTTGGTACGCGGTGGTTAATCCATGGAAGCCGTCAGGGCGCGCCGGGCCGACAGCCAGGCCGAGATTGATCTTGCAGAACGAACGAACGCGGGTGGACACACGCTCATTGTAGGTTCGTCGCCTTTGTCGCAGCCGCGGAGCACTGTCCTAAACCGGGACAGGTAACGGCCCAACGTCGCGCCAACGGAGCATCACAATGTGCGCTGACGGTGGCCTGTAAGGGCCGCCTAAAAACCGGTGGTGAATACGCCGTCAAAAGCGGGACCTGCTTCAAACGGTGTAACGCATGCCGCTATCAACAGAGCCACAAGACAGA
>CAXTRU010000276.1:4019-5164 GCA_964246665.1 uncultured Acidobacteriaceae bacterium | reverse complement strand
CAGTTCCGCCGTGCCTTCGCTGGCGGCGACGCTCGCCGCGGAGCAAGGCCTTGACCTGTCCATGGCCGCGTTTTGCGCTCCCAACGAGGACTACCGTCCCGCGGAGATGCCGGACAACCACATCACCTTCTGGCCTACCTCGCGTGTGGCTTGGTTGCGCGACCGCGCGTTGCAGGACCAGTTCGCTGCGACCGTGCGTGAAGCCGACGGCCTCCACGTACACGGCCTGTGGGAGCAAAGTACAGCGACCGCCTGCCGCGTGGCGCGCCATCTCGGCAAGCCCTACGTGCTCTCCGCGCACGGCATGCTGGAACCCTGGGCCCTGGCCACCAAGCGCCTGAAAAAGCAGATCTACGCTGCCATGCTGGAGCGTGCCAACGTCGCCAATGCGGCCTGCCTGCACGCGCTGACCACGGCCGAAGCCGACCAGTACCGGCACTTCGGCGCCAAGGGGCCCATCGCCGTTGTCCCGAACGCGGTTGCCCTGCCAGACAGCGCCGACCCGGAGCTCCTCCTCACGAAGTTCCCTGAACTCCGCGGCAAGCGCCTTCTCCTGTTTCTTTCCCGGCTACACCCCAAGAAGGGCCTGGACCTCCTGATGGCCGCCTGGGAGCAGACCAGCAAGCAGCACCCCGATACGCACCTGGTGATCGCCGGTCCGGACAGCGATGGCATGCAGGCCAAACTTCAAGCGCAGGCAACCGCCGCGGGCGTCACGAGCAGCCTCACCTTCACCGGCATGCTGGCCGGCGCGATGAAGTGGAGCGCCCTCGCCGCCGCTGAAGCGTACGTGCTGCCCTCGTACTCAGAAGGCCTGAGCATGGCGCTGCTTGAGGCTATGGGCATGGGCCTGCCGGTCATCGCCACGCATGCCTGCAACATGCCGCAGATCACCATCGATAATGCCGGGTGGGAGATCGACGCGAACGCCGAAGCACTGGCGTCGGCAGTAGGCGATTTATGGAATCGCGCCACCGGAGAGAATCGAAGCAAAGGACGCAACGGAGCGCAACTGATCGCCGCTCGCTATAGCCCCGCACAGGTGGCCAGGCAGATGGCTGAGGTGTATGCGTTTGTGCTCGGCGGCCCCGTTCCAGAAAGCGTCGTCCCGCAGGAAGGAGGTTCCAGATGAGTCTGGTCGAGCT
>CAXTRU010000276.1:0-3994 GCA_964246665.1 uncultured Acidobacteriaceae bacterium | reverse complement strand
AAACTCGTGGTACCACCCGGGCGGCTCTTTCCCAAAACGCGCCCTGTGGATGCTGATCGCGCAGCCGCTATTTGCATCGGGGTGGCTTTCCTCGTCGATGCGCGTGCATCTGCTGCGAGCCTTTGGCGCGCGCGTTGGCCAGGGCGTGGTCATCAAGCCCGATGTGCAGGTGAAGTATCCCTGGCACCTTGAGCTCGGCGACCACTGCTGGATCGGCGAGCGCGTGTGGATCGACAACCTGGTCACTGTGCGCATCGGCGCCAACTGCTGTGTCTCGCAGGGCGCGTATCTGTGCACCGGTAATCATGACTGGAGCGAGCCGGGCTTCGGCCTGATGACCGCGCCCATCCAGCTTTGTGAAGGCTCCTGGGCAGGAGCGAAATCTGTACTCGCACCGGGCAGCGTGTTGGGTTCCTACGCTGTCGCGGCTGCCGGTTCGGTGATCACGGGCAGCGTTCCGGACTTTCAAATCTACGCGGGCAATCCGGCCCGCTTCGTCAAGACGCGCAAGATCCGCACGGCAACCGCCTCGGCAGCGCACGTGGAGGTGCACTAGTGCGCATGTTGTTCATCAACCAGTTTTTTTGGCCTGACTCTTCGGCCACCAGCCAGCAGCTCACCGATCTGGTGATTGCCCTGGCAGCACGCGGGGAAGAGATTGAAGTATTGTGTGGCGACAGCGGCGGCTATGCCGCGGCTGCGGGTTCCGTAGCGCCCAGGGCCGTTGTCCATCGCGTCAAGGCGGCGCCGTTCACGCGCGGCAAGCTGGGCCGTGTGTTCTCGTACCTGTCGTTCTATGCCTCGGCCTTTGCGCGTGGTCTCACCCTGCGCCGGCCGGACGTCGTGGTCTCGATGACCACACCGCCGCTGATCTCGCTGCTGGGCACCTGCATCCAGCTTCTGCGCGGCTCGCGCCACTACATCTGGGAGCAGGACGTGTACCCGGACATCGCCGTCGATCTCGCCCACATTCGCAAGGGTGGTCTGCTGCATCGAATCACTGGTGCTCTGGCCGACCTTTCGCGCCGGCGTGCGGATGGGATCATCGTGCTGGGCGAGTGCATGCGGGACCGGCTGATCAGCCGGGGTGTCCCCGCAGACAAAATGTTTGTGGCAGAGCATTGGGCCAACAGCGCCAGCATCACGCCCATGCCGCGGCCCGGCAATCCGCAGGAGCTTGTGCTGCTGTACTCCGGCAACCTGGGCCTGGCCCATGACCTGGAAACGCTGCTGAGCACGATGCTCGCGCTGAAAGACGATGCGCGCTTCCGGTTCCTGTTCGTCGGCACCGGCGGCCGGCGCAAGGCGCTTACCGACTTCATCGAGACCCACACGATTCACACGGTAGAGATGCGGCCGTTTGTGCCGCGCGACAAACTAAGTGAAGGGTTGGCCGCCGGCGACATCGGCCTGGTCACGCAGCAGGAGAGCGCCTGCGGGTCGGTGGTGCCCAGCAAGGTGTACGGCATCCTTGCTGCCGGCCGGCCACTGCTCTTCATTGGCCCCGCGTCTGCTACGCCGGCACGCATCATTCGCCGTCATGGCTGCGGGTGGCACTTCGAGGTTGGAGACACGCAGGGCGTTACCCGCATGTTGCAGCAACTGGTGGAGGACCGCTCCCTCGTTAAGGAGGCCGGTCAGCGCGCCCGCCAGGCATTACTTGAGTTTTACGACCTGCCCCAAAGTGTCGACCGCATCGGCGACATCCTTGGCGCCGCTCCCACAACCGGGCAACAGACCCGGAAGGGCGCGGACCTCACTTCCCTGGAGCCTGTACGTCCGCTTCCGAACTGACTTTTTGCGCGAAAGCCAAAGAGAGGCCGTCATGTACGTTCTTCTAGCTTTGGGTACCATCTCATTTCTGGTTTGCTTTGCTCTGACTCCGGTTTGCCGAGACCTTTTCTTGAAGTGGGGTCTGGTCGATGTTCCCGACGGCGGGCGCAAGGCGCATAAGCGTGCCGTGCCGCGCATGGGCGGCTTGCCCATCGTGGTGTCCTGTATTGTTGCGTTTGCGTTTCTGTACTTTTTCCATACGCGCCGGGTCTACATCCAGCACGACGAAGTGCTGCGCGGCGTCCTGCCTGCGGCCGGCATCATGTTCCTGGTCGGCTTCCTGGATGACATCGTCGGCCTGCGCCCCTCGCGCAAGCTGTTGGGGCAGATCGTTGCTGCGTCCGTCGCCGTGGGCCTGGGTGTACACCTCAACCTGCACCACCTGACGCCGGTCATGTCGATGATCCTCAGCGTGGTTTGGCTGATCTGCTGCACCAATGCGGTCAACCTGATCGACGGCATGGACGGTCTCGCCACCGGCGTTAGCCTGCTTGCCACGATGACCGTGCTGGGCATCGCCCTCATGTTCGGCCACTACGGCCTGGCGCTCGTCACGGCTCCCCTGGCGGGCGCGCTGCTGGCGTTCCTGCGGTATAACTTCAGCCCCGCCTCCGTTTTTCTCGGCGACTGCGGCAGCCTCACCATAGGCTTCCTGCTTGGCTGCTTCGGTCTGGTGTGGTCACAGCAGGCGCACAGCATCGTCGGCGTCGCTGCTCCGTTGATGGCGCTCGCGCTGCCGCTCACGGACGTTGGCCTTGCCATCGGCCGGCGCTTCCTGCGCAATGTGCCCATCTTCCAGGCGGACCGCGGACACATCCACCACCGCGTGCTGGACATGGGCTTTTCCACCCGCCACACCGCGCTGATCCTGTACGGTTTTTGCTGCGCCTTTGCGTCGCTCGCAGTGCTCGCCACGGTCAGCAACAAGGCCCTGCCGTTCCTTGTGCTGCTGCTGATCCTCCTTGTGCTGGGCATCAGTCGCCTGGGCTACACGGAGTTTATTGCCGTTGCCCGTGAGGCGCTCACCATCCGCACCATTCGCAGCGCCATCCGCGGCACCATCTGCGTGGAAGACTTCTATCTTGCCCTGCAGTCCGCCGACTCCATCGACGCCTGCTGGGAGGTGTTGCGCACCGCATGCCGCGATCTGCACTTCGCTTCAGCGGAGCTTGAGATCCAGGGACAGCGCTTCAGGGAGACCTTCTTTGAGTGTGACCCCGGCACCGCGTCCTTCGGCATCGAGCTTCGTCTTGGCGAGGGCAGCACCTTGTTCCTCACCCGGGTCTCGGAAGAGAACGCGCCCCGCATCACAATGAACGTGTTGCATCGCCTGCAGTCCACCATGCGGGTACGCATTGAGGAACTGGCCACCGTAAACCCCGGCGTCACCAGCGCAGCGTAGCTATCGGGTCTCGCCCGTCAGGGAGACCAGATGGGCCCGCACGATGAAGCGCTTCGGCGCCGCCCCGACAAAATCGAACGGGTAGCACGTGATCAGCGTCATCTCGGGCCGGTCGCCGATGTCCAACACATCCACGTTGTCCGGCGTAACGATGGCCGTCGCGTCCACGACGTAGTCGAAGGTGCCCCCCGGCGTGACGACGCGCATCACCATCCCGCCCCGCACACGACGCAAGGGACGAAAGTACGTGTCGCGATGTCCGGCGACCACGAAGTTGCCCAGCCCGCCCGGGACGCCAGTGCCCTTCATGCGGCCAACGCCGCGCCGCAGCGAATCCGGATCGTAGTCGTTCAGAATGGGCACGTGGAGGCCTAACGCGGGCACCTCCAACCGGCCGATCACCCCTTCATAGCTCGACAGATCCGGGCCGGACGCCGAGGCTGGCTCCTGTGTGCGTCCTTGCGCGTCCGGTGCCGCACTTGAACCCGACTGAGTTCCGATGGCCTGCGCCGCCCGCTGCGCCTGGCTGCTTTCCACCCGCACAGCCACCAACGCACCAACGCACAAGAGGCCTGCGCACCAGGCGCAGACCTCCAGACGAAGCAGGTGTTTCCCCTTGCCCGACATCCTAGGCACGGAAGGCGAGGCGGCGAAGGCGAAGTACCCCGCCCAGCATCAAGGAACCCAATGCCCCAAGCCAGACGATCGGCAGGGCGCTCCCGGTGTGGGGCAACGCCGTCACACCGGCCGGACGTGTGT
>CAXTRU010000275.1:1265-5168 GCA_964246665.1 uncultured Acidobacteriaceae bacterium | reverse complement strand
GACCTCGTACCGTCTGACGAGCTCCATGACGTACAGGACGTTCTCGACGGGGGTCCCGGGGACAATGCCGTGACCAAGATTGAAGATGTGCCCCGGCCGGCCGTTCGCCAGTGCGAGGATCTCGTGGACCCGGGCTGCAATCACGGATTGCGGCGCAAACAGGGTGATGGGATCCAAGTTCCCCTGCACAGCAGTACCCGGCCCGATCGCACGCCATCCCTGATCGAGCGGCGTACGCCAGTCCAGGCCGATCACATCGGCGCCAGTCTCACGCATGATCGGCAGCAACGTCGCCGTATCCACGCCAAACAGAATTACCGGCACGCCCATCGCCTGCACGCGATGGACAAGCTCCGTTGTGGGCCCGAGCACGTAGGCGCGGTAGTCCGTGGGCGAAAGCGCGCCTGCCCACGAATCAAAGATCTGGATCACGTCTGCGCCGGCGTCCACCTGTTGCTGCGCATACTCGGTCAGCACGGAAAGGAGCTTCTCCATCAGCAGCGGCCAGGCTTTGCTACCTGTGCCCGTGGGGGCCGCACTCTCTGCAGGCTGCGAGGCGTACATCATCTTTTTGGTCTCGATGTAGTTGCGCGACGAGCCGCCTTCGATCATGTAGCTGGCCAGCGTGAACGGCGCCCCTATAAAGCCGATCATCCCCAAGCGATCACCGGCCGGGTCGCTCAAGGGACCTTCCGGCGCGCGGGCACCGCTGAAGTGCGAGGCCACTTGCGCGATCGCTTCGGCTACATAGCCCAGTTCGGCTGCGCGATCCGTGCGTAGTGCCTCGACTTGCTCCAGCGTGCGGATGGGTGTGCGCACCACAGGGCCTTCCCCGTTCACGAATTCGAAATCGACGCCCATGGGTGTAAAGGGCAGCAGCAAGTCGGCAAAGATGATGGCTGCATCCACACCCAGGCGCTCGGCCGCGGTGATGGTCACCTCGGCGGCGATGGCAGGTGTGCGGCAGATCTCCAACAGCGAGTGGTGGCGGCGCACCGCCATGTATTCGGGCATGTAGCGACCCGCCTGGCGCAAAAACCACACAGGGGTGCGGTCAACGGGCTGCCGCAAACACGCGCGAACGAAGCGGCTCGAGGCCTGCGAGGGAGCGGGTACAACGGGGTCGGTCACGGTGTTTAGGCTAGCACCGCTGATGGCTGCGGCCTGGTAGCGGCACGTCTCCCTCCGCCGGGGTATGGCGGCGCTGGCCTTGGTTGCGGGATGATTGGGTCGCCATTCCAGATCGGCAGCGCGTCTAGGGCGCACAGCAGGGGCAACCAGAATCTCGCCGTAGACGGGTGAGAGGTTTGCCCCAGGGTGCCACCTGGAGCATTCATTTTGTCTGGAAGGGTGGTGATGTGCGATGCAGCGGATCAAGCTGCACGTTCGATGCTCGATTGAGATGCCAGGAAAGCTACTCCTGGCCCTCATTCCGGTCATCGTAGCGTTGGTGATTGAGCTCGTACGGTCAATCGTTCACCGTTAACCATCACCGTGTCCGTCCGGTAGCCGCCGGGCGGGCACGCTTTCCCCAGCTTACGACGCTCGACTTGCCATCGCAAGAACTTTTCAACGTCCAAGATCACGCTGCGAAACATGCGGTCGAAACGGGATGGTGTACACCACGCCGATGGTCCCCAGCGTGGGGGTGTAGACAAACTCGCCGGTGTTCCAGTGCTGCCCTTGCACGTCAAGCTTCAAGGCAAAGTTGCGATACACAGGCACGTCCAGCCCGCCGCCGTAGCTGTACACCGTGGAGTTATCGCTGACGTAGCTGAAGTTTTGCGGGAAGTGGATGGTACCGGGCCCGACCAGGAAATCCACGTAGGGACGGAGACTGTGCAGCGGCACCGCCGCCCGTACGCCGGCAAGGTAGGTATGCTCGCTGACGTAAGTGTTGCTGAGAAAGTTCGCGCGGAACTCCAGCGAAGGCTCCACCGGAATATGGAGGTAGCGGGTGTAGTTGGCCCCAAACATGCCGCCTGTGGCGCGGTCCGGTCCGTAAGCAGGGTCGGCATCCCCAAAGCCCGCGAACACGCTGACATCAGCAGACTTGCTCGCCGTACGTACCGCCTGCGACCACCCGCAAAGTATCCCGGAACCTAAAAAAAACACCACAAGCGCCGCAACCCAAAGCACTCGAAAACACAAACAACGCATACGGCAGATCACCATCATGGGCATGCACGGGTACATTCACTCCGGCTTGGCCCTACCCACTTTGGATGCGGGTCGGTGATGCGTCGATTACACCCGGAGGCGACGCTTTGGTCACGTATCTCGGTTACGCGAGTCTAGGGCAGCCCTTGCAGCAGCTACACTGGTGGGAGCGTCCGTGCGACTGGTGGCAGCTTTCTGTGAGCCCTTGGCGTGCCCGCGAATGCCACATGAGAGTTTGAATCGAAACCAAACTATGCCCAATTATCTGGAGCTTCCTGTAGGGCCACGCGCCCCCGAACTGGTCAACGCCGTTATTGAGATCCCGCTGGAGTGCAAGTCGAAGTTCGAATACGACAAAGAGCTGCACGTTTTCCGCCTGGACCGCAACCTCTACTCGCCGGTGCATTACCCCGGGGACTACGGTTTTATCCCCAGCACCCTGGGCGATGACGGCGACCCGCTGGACGTGCTCGTGCTCGTCGATAGCCCCAGCTTCACCGGCTGCGTGATGGAGGTTCGTCCCATCGGCGCGCTCGAGATGACCGATCAGGGACAGGGTGATGAAAAGGTTCTCTGCGTCGGCTCCGGCAATCCGCGGTTCAATGATGTGGTGAATTACTCGCAGATCTACCCGCACATCCTGAAGGAGATCACCCACTTCTTTTCCATCTATAAGAACCTGGAAAAGAAGCGCGTGGAGGTCCACGGCTGGCGCGATGCGACCTATGCCCGCGAGCTGGTCACAAGGTCGCAGAAGGCGTTTCAGCAGAAGAACGCCGACCTGGCCGCTACCGGCAAGTAACGCGGCACGAGCGATGGAGTCAGGCCGACACAGAGCGGCGCCGGCGGTTGCGACTCACCTCAGTGAGGGCGTACACCACGGCACCGCTTAGGCCCACAAGGGCCGCAAACAACGGCGCACGCAGCGGCCCCACGTGCTCATCGCGCGCGGCCCACAGCGCAAAGCCGATCAACGCTGCGGGACCCACGCCTAAGGCCACGGCCATGCCCATACCGCCGGGCACGCGAAAGGGCCGCAGCAGGTGCGGCTCGCGCCACCGCAGCACGGCAAGCGCGGCGAACTCAAGCAACAACGCGGCCCCGTACAGCACCAGGTCGATCGAGATCAGCCGCTCAAAACTGAAGCGCAACGCCGTTGCCCACAGCACAGCCAGCGTCGCCAGCGCGAACCACGGCACACCATGGACGTTTTCGCGTGCAAACAGGCGCGGCAACAGCCGTGCATGTCCGGGCGCGTCCTGCGCCATCGCGAACGGCACACGCGCATAGCTCATCATCAGCGGATTCAACATGCCGACGCCGTTGATCATGCCGCCCGCAACCACGGCGAGCGCCATCGTCGGCCCGGCTACCGTGCGCGCCGCATCGGTCCACGCCCCTGTCGAAAACTGTGCCGCGTCCAGCCCCGCGAGGCCGACTGCGGCCAAGGGGAGGATGTACGTGAGGGCTACCAGTGCGATCGCTCCGAAGATGGCCCGCGGATAGTTGCGCTGCGGGTCGTCGACCTCCTGCGCGACGGTCGACGCATTATCCCAGCCCATGTAGTTCCACATCGCTACAGAGATGGCGCCGGGCAGATCGATGACAGCGCCCGCACCATGCAACGCGCCCAGGCCGTGGCCGTGCCAACGCCACAACGCGGCTGCGGTGATCAGCACAAAGGGCGAAAGCAGCACACAAAACAACACCACGGACCCGTGGCCGACGGAACTGGCGCCGCGC